>JAFEFD010000399.1 GCA_018240765.1 Pseudomonadota bacterium
CGCTGCCGGGTGCACTTCATGCGCAATGCCCTGGCCCATGCCGCGAAGACGCAGCGGCGCATGGTCAGCGCGGCCATTGCCACCGTCTTCGCGCAGGACTCGGCCAAGGACGCGCATGCGCAGTGTAAGCGTTCCGGGAAGTCATCTTCAGTTCCGATCGCCGAGGTGACATCGTTGCGGCGTTGACGCAAACGGAGCAAGGCGATGGATCGACAAGGGATGACGCGCTGCCTGGAGCAGGTGGCGGCGTATCGGGCCTCGGGCCAGAAGGCCAGCCAGTGGGCCTCGGCCAACGGCGTGTCGCTGCGCGCGCTGTCCAGCTGGTGCGCGCACGCGCGGCGCTGGCAGGCTCAGCTCGACGGCGTGGTCTACGAGCCGGCGCCGGCGCGCAGGTGTGCATCCGGCGGCTTCGTCGCAGCCGAGGTCGCGGCGGCGAAGGCGTCGACGGCTGCGGCGATCCGCGTGGAGTTGCGTACCGGCGCGACGAGCGTGCAGTTGCACTGGCCGCTGGCGCACACGCGCGAGCTGGCCGAGTGCCTGCGCGAGCTCGGCCGATGATGCGCATCGATGCGGTGTGGCTGGCGCTGGGTGCCAGCGACCTGCGCGGCGGCATCGACGCGCTGCTGGGCGCGGTGGTGCGCGGCTTTGCCGGCGGCGCGCAGCCGCATCACGCCTACGTCTTCGCCAACCGCCGCGCCGACCGGCTGAAGGTGCTGCTGTACGACGGGGTGGGGCTGTGGCTGTGCACGCGCAGGCTGCAAGCCGGGGGCTTCGCCTGGCCGCGCGAGGCCGGCGGCTCGGTGGCGCTGACGCGCGAGCAGTTCGACTGGCTGGTGGCGGGGCTGCCGTGGCAGCGCGTGAGCGCCCAGGCGGCGCAGCCGATCACCGCCGTCTGAAGCGTCGAGCATGCATCGGCCGTCGCGTCCATTGGCGAAAGCCCCCTCGCGCGCGCACGCGCGCGCGAGGCATGATGCGCCGCATGCTCCAAGCCCGATCGACCGACACCGCCGAAGCCGGCACGGTGACGATCCCGCGGGAAGACTTCGAGCGGTTCGAGCGACTGCAAGCCGAGCTGAAGTTCGCGCAGACCAAGATCGCGGCGCTGAACTTCGAGGTGGCCAGGCTCAAGCGCTGGCGCTTCGGCTCCTCCAGCGAGAGCCTGGACGCGCAGGCGCCGCTGTTCGAGGCGATCGTGGCCGACACCGCGATCGAGGACGAGGCCGCGCGCCAGGCCAAGCAGCCGCGCGACGAGCGGCAAGCGCCCAGGCGCGCGGTGCGTCAGGCGCTGCCGGCGAGCCTGCCGCGCATCGAGCACCGCCACGAGGTCGAGCAAAAGACCTGCGCGTGCGGCCAGCCGCTGCTGCGCATCGGCGAGGACGTGAGCGAGCAGCTGGACTGCGTGCCGGCGCAGTTCTTCGTTCACCGCCACATCCGCGGCAAGTACGCCTGCCGCGGCTGCCAGAGCATCAGTGCGGCGGCGCTGCCTGCGCAGGTGATCGACAAGGGTCTGCCCGCGCCGGGGCTGCTGGCGCAGGTGGTGGTGGCCAAGCACGACGACCACCTGCCGCTGTACCGGCAGGCCGAGATCTACGCCCGATCGGGCGTGCACCTGGCGCGCTCGAGCATGGCGCAATGGGTGGGCATCTGCGGCGTGCGGCTGGCGCCTGTGGCTTCGGCCCTGCGCGAGTTCATCCTCGGGCATCGCGTGATCCACGCCGACGAGACGCCGGTGGCGTTGCTCGCGCCGGGCAAGGGCAAGACGCACCGCGCCTACGTGTGGGTGTACCGCACGACGGACTTCGTGGCGCAGCGCGCGGTGTGGTTCGACTTCTGCCGCAGCCGCGGCGGCGAGCATCCGCGGCGCGTGCTGCAGAACTGGCGCGGCACGCTGGTGACCGACGACTACGCCGGCTACAACACCATCCACGCCCGCGCCGACATCGTCGAAGCCGGCTGCATGGCCCACGCGCGGCGCAAGCTGTTCGAGGCGCACGAGCTCAACGGCAGTGCGATCGCCGGCCACGCGGTCAAGCTGATCGCCAAGCTGTACGAGATCGAGGCCGAGGTCAAGGCGCTGGGCGCCGAGGACCGATGGCGAATCCGCCGGCAGCGGGCCAAGCCCGTCGTCGAGCAGCTGCACGAATGGCTGCTCGGCCAGCGCACCAAGCTGGCCCGAGCCGACGTCACCGCCAAGGCCATCGACTACAGCCTGAAGCGCTGGCGCGCGCTCACCCGCTACCTCGACGACGGCGAGGTGCCCATCTGCAACAACGCGGTGGAGAATTCGATCCGCCCGCTGGCACTGGGTCGGCGCAATTGGCTGTTCGTGGGCTCGCAGGGTGCCGGCGAGCGCGCGGCCAACATCATGAGTCTGATCGAGTCGGCCAAGCTCAACGGGCACGACCCGTGGGCCTACCTGAAAGACGTCTTCGAGCGGCTGCCCACGCTGAAGAACAGTGACTTGGCCACGCTGTTGCCGCACAACTGGCACGCGCCGGCCCAACCCGTCGACGACACCGTCCTGACCGCGGCCGCGTAGGACCGACGTACCGCAGCCGGAAACGGCCGGCAAGGTGGGTTTGCGGAACGCATACGGTCAAAGACCTGATGCGCGAGCACCGCGGCACGAGCGTGGCGAAGGTCATCGAAGCGCTGAACCCGCTGCTGCGCGGCTGGACGAGCTACTTCAGGTGCGCCCAAGTCAAGGAC
>JAFEFD010000039.1 GCA_018240765.1 Pseudomonadota bacterium
CCCCAGCCGGTGAAGCGAAAATCCATCAATCGGAATTCGTCCGGTCCGCGCAGGGTAATCGGTCCGGAATCGCGCAACCAGGTATCGTCGTATTCGATTTCCACGAAGCGGCAGCGTTTCGAATCTGCGCCGGCGCAATCAAGCCATCGGCCGGCGCGGGCACGAACGTCGGAATCGGGGACGCAAATCATCACTGATTCGAAACGCGAAATAGCCGTGATCAGTGCCGCGAACGTCGCCTCGACGTCGGTCAGGCGCTGCGCCCAATCGGTTTGTGCGTGCGGCCAGGCCAGCAGCACGCCCGCCTGCGTTTCCCATTCCGCAGGAAGACGAAAAACGGTGGAAGTCATCGAGGATTACTGGGACTTGGGTCCGAGTTCGCTCGGCGTCGCGTGCACAGCCACGCTGTCTATGACGGTGCTGTGCTCGAAATACACGATGTAATTCGGGTATTCCCAGCGGTTGATCACTGGATGTCGGGGCGCATCGCCACCGGCCGGGGAAAGTTTGGCTGTGGGCGCGCCGAAGCGGCGCTCGACCTGTGCCATGCTCATGCCCCGATGTGGGGCATTCATGCCGCGTTCCTCACGGACGCGCTTCATCAACAGGGTTTCGGCCTGGGCGACCTGGCCCAACGCAAATGCCGCGACGGCAGCACCACCAACGATGGCGAGGACACGATGCTTCATGGCGTACTCCACATTTCACGCGGCGCATGCCGCTTCAAACCGATTTGTAGCAGATTCGGCCATGCGAATCCACGACTTGGACTGCAAAGCTCGGATCGTTCTCACGCGTTCGCCAAGAGCAAAAACGCAAAAAGGCCGCCCATGGCGGCCCTTGCGCGTCGCTTGTGGGCGAATCAGCGCTGGCGTGCCTTGAAACGCGGATTGCTCTTGCAAATGACGAAAACCTTGCCACGACGGCGCACGATCTTGCAATCGCGGTGACGGGACTTGGCGGATTTGAGCGAGGACAGGACTTTCATGACGAAACCATCAGTTACAGGGTCGGGAAGGCGTGCATTCTAACGTATTGTTCTGGTGAGCGAAACAGTGAATCGGCTATTTTTTCCCTGTCTCACGGGATCCAAAACGACGCCTTTGTATATTATGTAAAATACACGCAACATATTTTCACGAGTATCGTGCACCATTCGGCACCATGATCCAGTGGCACCTATCCTGAGGAGATTTCCCCGTGAGCAATTACAAGGTCGGTTATCTGGTCGGCAGCCTGGCGAAGGCTTCGATCAACCGGAAATTGGCGAAAGCGCTTGCCAAACTTGCCCCTGCCAATCTGGCAC
>JAFEFD010000003.1 GCA_018240765.1 Pseudomonadota bacterium
AGTGTGTCGCAACAGGCGCGGATCAGGGCGCGATCGTGCGACACCAGAACCACCGCACCCGCGAAATCGTTCAGCGCTTCGGTCAAGGCCTCGCGCATGTCCAGGTCCAGGTGATTGGTCGGCTCGTCGAGCAGCAACAGGTTCGGACGCTGGAAAACCGTCAGCGCCAGGCACAGCCGCGCCTTCTCGCCGCCGGAAAATGGCGCGACGGGCTCCAATGCGCGTTCGCCGGCAAAGCCGAATCCGCCGAGGAAATCGCGTGCGGCTTTTTCGCCGAGGGCAGGGTTCAACTCCAGCAAGTGGGCGACGGGGCTAGCCGCCGGGTCGAGCTGTTCGAGTTGATGCTGGGCGAAGTAGCCGATGGCGAGATCTTTCGCGGAAATGCGTTCTCCGGCGAGCGGCGCAATTTCACCCGCCAGCAGTTTGACCAGCGTGGACTTGCCCGCGCCATTGGCGCCGAGCAGGGCGATGCGGTCGCCGGGAGCAAGAATCAGGGTGATGTCATCCAGCACGCGGCGCTCGCCGTAGCCGGCGGCGGCGGCGTCGAGCTTGAGCAATGGCGCGGGCAGGCGCGCCGGTTCGCGGAACTCGAACTGGATCGTCGACGCGGCGCGGATCGGCGCGATGTCGACCATGCGTTCCAGCGCCTTGATGCGGCTTTGTGCCTGGCGCGCCTTGGTCGCCTGTGCACGAAAGCGATCGACGAAGCGTTGCAGGTGCGCGCGCTCGCGCTGCTGTTTCTCGAAAGCGGCGGATTGCTGCGTGAGCTGTTCGGCGCGCTTGCGTTCGAAACCGGTCAGATCGCCGGCGAACAAATCGGCGCGGCGATCGGCGATCGACAAGACATGAGTGACGACGGCATCGAGGAATTCGCGGTCGTGCGAGATCAGCAGCAAGGTGCCTGGATACTTCGACAGCCAGTCCTGCAACCACAAAACCGCATCGAGATCGAGGTGATTGGTTGGCTCGTCGAGCAGCAGCAAATCCGATCGGCACATCAGCGCTTGCGCCAGGTTCAAGCGCATGCGCCAACCGCCGGAGAACTGCGCCACGCTTCGTGTTTCGTCGCCGGATTTGAAGCCCAGGCCATGCAACAAGGCGCCGGCGCGCGCGGGCGCCGCGTAGCCGCCGATCGTGTGCAGGCGCTCGTGCAGGTGCGCGATGCGCATGCCGTCGTGGGCATCTTCGGCGGCAACCAGTTCACGTTCTATGGCGCGCAGTTCGGCGTCACCGTCCAGCACGTAATCCAGCGCCGTGGTTTCCAGCGCCGGAACTTCCTGCCGCACCCAGGCCATGGACCAGTTGGCCGGACGCTCGAAATGGCCGGCGTCCGGCGCCAGTTCGCCGGCAACAAGGGCGAGCAGGCTGGATTTGCCCGCGCCATTGCGACCGCTGATGCCCACGCGCCAGCCGGCATGCAGGGCAAGGTCGACGTTTTCGAGCAGGACTTGCGGCCCGCGGCGCAGGGTAAGGCGATCGAATCGGATCATCCGGTGATTTTAGCGTACCTGGCGGGGAACCCTGTCGTCGGGTTGCAGTCCAAGCCGAACCCGTTTGCCTTCGGCGGTCCGGAACCTCACAATACGCGGCCGCCAAGATTTCCAGGCATGCCGCGCGATCGGCTATACCATCCATCCAGGAGTACACATGACGAAGTTTTTACGCAAGACCCTGACTGCCGCAGCTGTTGCCGCTGCGCTCGCCGCCGGCACCGCCGGTGCCGCCGAGACCAAGCCCGCTACGCCGGCCGCGCACGCCGCGCCAGCCGCCGCCGCGGCTCCTGCGGTCGACAAGGCCGCGATCGATGCCAAGTTCAAGGGCGACAAGAAAGCCGAATACAGCTACATGGTCGGCATGGACGTGGGCCGCGGCCTGAGCTCGATCAAGGATGACATCGACATCAATGTCGTGATCAAGGCGCTGGAAGCCACGATCAAGGGCGAGAAGACCACGCTGACCGAACCCGAAGCGCTGGCCGTGCGCCAGGACTTCATGGAAAAGCTGCGTGGCGAGCAGCAGGCCAAGATGAAGGCCGAAGCCGAAAAGAACCAGAAGGAAGGGGACGATTTCCTCGCCAAGAACAAGGCCAAGAAGGGCGTGAAAGTCACCGCTTCCGGCCTGCAGTACGAAGTGGTCAAGCAGGGCAC
>JAFEFD010000400.1 GCA_018240765.1 Pseudomonadota bacterium
AGCCACCACCACTGCGCCAGGACATCGAACATGCTGCGTGCCGCGGTTCCTCCACGAAAACCCGTCGGCGCACAGCCGCAGTCAGAAACTGCGCGTCAGCCGGGCTTCCAGAGCATACTTGAAGTCGTATACGGTATCGCCCCAGAACTCGTGCTGGATGCTCACCGATGCGGTGTAACGGTCGCCGAAGCCGTAATCGAAACCGAAACCGTAGGCATGGTAGTCGTGTTGGGCCGTGCGCTGCCGTTCGTACCAGAATTCGGGAAAGGGTACCGGCGGCGGAGCAAGGTCGCCTCTAAAGCCAAAACCCGCGCGCCCGGTCACGAAGCCGCGCACCGAGAATTTTTCGTTGACGAACCAGCCCAGTTCGGCGTCGTAGCGCTGGTAGCCGGTGTTGATGCCAAGCACGTGCTGGCTGATCGCATAGCCGTAGCCGAGCTTGTAGTAGAAATTGGTGAAGTCGAATTGGTGCGACAAGGTCACGTCCAGCAGCAACTGGCGCAGATCCTGCCCCACCACGGCGTTGCCGTAGGTTGGGTAGTCGTGGGTCGGGATGTACGCAGTGGCCGACGGGGTGATGTAGGTGTTGCCGATATTGGCGTGCCAGGCGACCCCGACGTTCCAGTCCTGCCAGGCGCCGTGGTAATTGCCGTCGTCGAGAAACGGTGCGTCCGGGCGCGGCGTGGCCAACGGCGGCTGGCCGGCGCACTGCGGCGGCGCGAGGGTCGGGCAGTTCGGTAACGGTCCTCCGGAGCGGCCGGCGAAGTAGCGGATGCCGCCGTAGACCGTCCAGTCGTCACTGACGTTGTAGCTGGCGTCCAGCCCGGTACCCAGCATGTGCACTGCCCCGTATGGCAACTTGAGATTCGAGCGCAGCCAGAAGTCGTCGATGGCGGTATCGAAGTAGGCGACCGAAATGCTGCCGTGACCCGCGGGGCCGTCGCCGACATCCCCGCCAGTAGGCGCGGTCGGTTGCACTTGTGCGGATGCCTGAGTCGCCAGGATAGCCAGGATCAAGGCCGATGTTGCGATCTGGATACGCATAACCGTTCCCCATTTTTCTTGTTGTACAAGATCCCGTTCCCGCGCAAACGCGCAGATGCTTCCTCGCTCGCAAAGACGCAGCGCTTACGTGCCGCGCGACTTCATCGTTTCCTCGATGGTCTTGAGGAACTGGTTGAGGTTCGCGTTTTCGTTCAGGGCGAGCGGAAACTGCTTGCGCACTGAGGCTTCGTCGCCGTTCGGAAACACCGGAATCAGCGCCGGCTCGTGCGCGATATTCACCAGCTGCGGCTGGATCGCGGCAAGGTCGCCGGCATAGGTGATGATCACGTCGAAGTGCTTCGTGGCCAGCGCCTTGCCGAGCGCGTCGGGCGTATTCACGACAGTGACGGTGTGACCGGCCTTTTGCAGATTTTCGTCGAACAGCTGCATGTCGTTGGTTACCGCATGGCGCTGGGCTGCCGTCGTGCCGGAATAAAGCAGGATCTGCGCCGGATGGCGGGTGATGAAGGCGTGGTAGCGCAGCGCGCCGCCCATGCGGTACATCACTTCGCCGCAGGCCTGTGCGTCGGATGTGGTAATGGCGACGGCCAGCAGCAAGGCGGTGGTCGTCAGCGCGGTGGTGGTCGCTTGTTTCATGTTTCTCACGGCGATTCTCCGTTGGTGGATGAATGCTGCTCTCCATCCATGGGCTTGGCATCCTTGCCGGTTCCAGGGGTTCCCTTACCGATTCGGGATTCCGCGCCGGAAATTACAGGCTCCGCGGTGATCGCGAAGAAAACGGGGGTGCTCCACGCATTCGGGACCGTTTCCAGGTCCAGGGTCGAGACGATTTTTTCCGGATGCGGGTTGGGCAGGCGCGGGTTGTTGAAAATCATTGCCCGCATCAGGCCAATGACGCGGGTGATATCGCCCTCTACCCAGCCTACCGGCGTCGGTCGGTCGTATGGCGTCCAGCCTTTCACTTCGCGCTGGGTGCGCAGCGGCAACACCGCCTGGCTGCCGTCGCGGTAATGCAGGCGGATGTTGGCATAGACCCGTTCGCGGGGTTCGCCCACGCTCTCCGGCGCGAAGAGCAGCACATGCAGCGCGGCGATCGGCCGCGGCGGAGCGCGCAGGCCACTCACCCTCAGAAGTGGAGCGAAATGGAACCGGGAGCCGGCCAGACTGCCGCCCTCGTCCTGGCGCATTTCCCGGGCGCTGCCCATCCGCATTTCAACGGCGCCGCGCCAGTCGTAATCGATGCCGTCGATTCGCGCTAAACCGAAGGGGATGTCGGCCAGTGCTGGCAGCACCGAATTCATCACGTTGATTTCCGAATTTGGGGCCCGGTCGTAGACGCCGCCGAGGTCGATCTGCATCGGTCCGGCAGCTGCGTCGCGCGCCGGAATCGGATTCGAGCCGATCCAGCGGGCCACGGCAGGTTGTGGACGCGGTTCCACCGCCGGTGGTGGGCCGGGATCGCGTGCGCGCAGACGCGTGCGTTCGCCGCTGTCGGCCATGCGCAAGACGCGCGGTCCTGATTCACGCGGCGCGAGCAGGGCGGCGTCGGCATGCAATTCTTCCACGCTGCGATGGCTGGGAGGAACCCGCCACAGGTGCCAGGTCGTCGAGATGGGGGGGTCGATCATCGCCAACAGGTCGCTGTCGTTCGGTCCGAACGCCATTTTATCTATCGTGTTCATTTGCCCGACTTGCGCCTGCAGTGGTGTTCCGATCGGGGTGAGATCCGTGGTGGAATAGAGTTGGATGCCACTGCCGAACGCATGTGCTACCAGCCGCTCATCGCGGCTTATGGCGAATACGTTCGTCGCTTCGCCGCCGCGCAGGCCGGTGACGGTGTGCTCGTCCGGTTCGTCGGGGTCCAGCACCAGGCGGTCGCGACCGGCGAGCAGGGGTTTGTCGCCAATTGCGGCAATGCCGATGGGATAGATGCCCGGAACATGCCGCCGCTCGACGATCTGGCCGGAATTCAGGTCCCAAAGTGCAAGATCGGCATTGTCGGCCTGGGTGTCGTCGATACTGCGCGTCACCATCCACAGATGCCGCGCGTCGGCGGTAAACGCCGCATGGATGACGGGTTGCACGGGATCGTTTGGATAGGCGTACAGGGGTTTCAGCGTTTGCGTGTCGAATACCTGGGTGTAGCCGTCGACGGGTCCGGTGGCGAGCAGGCGCGAAGCGTCGGCGGAGAGCAGGAGTTGACGCAACGGTGCCTTGACCTCGACGTTGCCGGGGTCCAAACGCTTGCCGCTGGTCAAGTCGTAAAGTTCCAGGTGCTCCTCGAATCCCTTGATGCCATTCTTGTTGAAACTGAGCACGGCACGCCGGCCATCGGCACTCACCGTCATGTGCTGCGGCGTGTTGTCCAGTGCGATCACGGGCAGGCGCGGCTGCAACGTGGCGGCATCCAGCACGTGCAGGCCGGTGCGGGCGACCGCGACCACCGTCTTGCTGCCAGCCACCAGTTGCGCAAAGGCGATCGGCGGCGGCAGCGGCAACCATGCCGTGGCCGTACCATGGGCAGCCGAGACCACGCGCAAGCGGTCGTAATCGACATCGACCACATGATCGCCGTCGGTGTAAAGGTTGTCGGAGACCAGCAGCGGCGGCATCGCGTCCAATTTAGCCGGTTCGGGCAATCGCCACAGCCTGATCTCGCCATCCATGCCCGCGCTGGCCAGCAAGCCGACGCGCGGAGCCGCACTCAGCCAGTACGGTCCGGCGCGCGTGCCGGGTGCCGGGTTTGCAACCAGGTGCGTGGCATCACCCAGCATCGGGCTTGCTTGCGGCAAGCGCCAGATTTCGGATTTGGCGATTCCACCGGCGACCTGACCGGACAGGACCAGCAGCCGGCTGTGATGATCGATGTCCACTCGCGTCGCGTCGAAATCCGCCTGCATCGAGCCGGCATGCAGTTGCTCGCCGCTGGCCGTGTCGTAAGCGAATGCGGTGCCGTTGCTGTGCGCGGCTGCCAGCCAGGCATCGTCCTCGCTGAAACTGAGCCAAGTCACGCGGCTGCTGAGCGGACCAGGTATCTGACGTATGGCATGGCTGTGCATGTCGATGAGGAATATCTGGCCGCTGCTGGTACCCACCGAGAGCAATGCGTCATCGTGGCTTGCTGCCCAGGCAGTGAACGGTCCATGCGGCGGCAGTGGCAGCGGTCGTGGTGCATCCAGGCGACGCGGATTGAACAGGCGCAATTCAGTGAGGGTGCGGCCGAACTGCACCGCGTACCGCAATTGCGGGTCGAGGATCCAGAGGATGCCGCCGATTTGCAGTTCCGGTGTCAGCGCCGACAGCGGGCGCCAGGGTTCGGCCTGCCAAAGTTGCACTTGGTCGTGTGCGTCGTGCAGCAGCGCATGGCGGCCGTCGCTGCTCCAGGTGATGTCCGCCAGATCCTTGAACTGCGGAGGCGGTGCGATTGCCTGCTTGCGGTCCAGAGCGATGAGCACCCCGGATGTGCTCGGATTTGGCATGAAGTCGAACCATTCGCCGGCAACCAGCAGGCGGTGATCGTCGATGAAGTGTGGCAGGATCGGTACCTGATCGGCGGGCAGGTAATCGAGCAGGTCCAGGCGGCCGCGTTCGGTCAGAGTAGCCGTGTCGTACCAGCGCACCGAGAGATCGTTGAGCGTCACCGCGAGCAGCTTGCCGTCCGGACTCAGCGTGGTCGCCATCGGATTGGCTTCGGGGATGATGAAGCGGTCGATCAGGGCGACGCCCTGGGTTTCGATCATGCCGATCTCGCGGCGTTCCAACTCGGCGGGTTTGCCCGCCGCCTGCTTTTCCTCGATGTTGGAGATCAGCGGCGCGAGCGCCTCGAAGCCATTGCCGTCGTTCATCAAGCGTAGCGCTGCGTTGCGACGGCCGTTCCACAGACGTTCGCTGGAGATTGCCGCACTTTTCGCGGCAAGCGCGCGCTCCGCTTCCGCGCGCTGCGCGTTGGCGTTGGCGCGGCGCCATTGCGTGGTCGTGGCGACCAGGCCGATCAACAAAGCAAGCAGGGCGAACAGGGCGATTCCGACGATCTTCGGCTCGCGTTGCGCCCAGCGTGCGCTGCGCTGCAGCGTGTTGAGCGGGCGTGCCTTGACCATGTAGCCGTTCTGGAAACGGGTCAGGTCCTCGGCCAGGTCGCGCGCGCTGGAATAGCGTTGCGCCGTGTCGTAGGCCATGCATTTGAGGATGATCGCTTCGAGGTCGCGCGGCAGTTCCGGGGCGTAGCGGCGCGGATTGCGCAGTTGGCCTTCGACGACGAGTTTCAATGTCTCGTGCGGTGTCTTGCCCAGATAAGGCGGCTGCCCGGTGACGAGTTCGTAGCCGATCGCTCCCAGTCCCCAGATATCCGTGGCCGGCGTAATCTTCTGCGGCCCCGCCGTGGCCTGCTCCGGCGCCATGTAGCTTGGCGTGCCGGAGATTTCGTTGTTGTCCGCGACCAGGCATTGCTCGAGGCGGCGGGCGAGGCCGAAATCGGCGACATGCGCCGTGCCGTTGTCGTCAATTAGCACATTCGCGGGCTTGAGGTCCAGGTGCAGCACGCCGAGCCGGTGTGCGTAGTCCACTGCCTCGGCGATGGTGCGCAGCAGTTGCGCGGCGCGGCGCGGGTCGAGCTTGCCGTCGCGCTTGAGCAGCGCGGCCAGGCTGCCGCCGTGGACCAGGCGCATGCTGAAGTAATGCA
>JAFEFD010000401.1 GCA_018240765.1 Pseudomonadota bacterium
ACCAGGCCGATCTCGACCTTGTGGCCGGACAGTTTCTCGCACAACACCGAACCCAGGCCGATGCCGACCGAGAACACGGTCAGGATCAATGTGTACACGCCAGGCCCGCCGCCGAGCACGACCTTGGTGTAGTTCGGCAACTGGGTGAAATAGATCGAACCGTAGAACCAGAACCAGGAAATTCCCAGGCACGACAGGAAGATCGAGCGATCCGTGCGGATGTAATTGACGTTGCGCCAGGTTTCGCTGAACGGATTCCAGTTGAGCTTCAGGTTCGGATCCGGCGCCGGCGCGCGCGGCATCGCCAGCGCGCAGAACAGGCCGATGATCGCGATGCTGATCGTCGCGCCGCCGACCAGCCATGCGCCCCAGTCTTCGACACGTATCAAACTCGTTCCCGCGATCGTGCCAAGCAGGATCGCGACGAACGTGGCCATTTCGATCAAGCCATTGCCGCCGGTCAGCTCGCGCTGATCCAGCACCTGCGGCAGCAGCCCGTACTTGAGCGGGCCGAACAGGGTCGAATGCACGCCCATCATGAACAGCATCGCGAGCAATAGCGGAATGCTGTGGGTGAGGAAACCCGCGAAGGCCACGCACATGATGCCGATTTCCAGCAACTTCACGAGCTGGGCAAGGCGCGCCTTGTCGTACTTGTCCGAAAGCTGGCCGCTGGTCGCCGAAAACAGCAGGAACGGCAGGATGAACAATCCCGCGGCGAGGTTGGTGTAGAAATTCACGTCCTTGACCGTGAGTTGCACGGTCAGGAACGCGACGAGGATGACCAGCGCATTCTTGAACACGTTGTCGTTGAACGCACCCAGCGCCTGGGTCAGGAAGAACGGCAGGAAACGGCGCTCGCGCAGCAGGCGGAACTGGTTGTGTTCGCTCATCGTCCCCTCCAGGATTGCTGAAGCGTAGCAAACCGGAAGGGATGCGCGAACTGGTGAGCGCCGGGATTGGCCGCTACACTTTGCGCCCTGTTGACTTGTGGCCGACCCGATGCAGCGTTTGCGACTCCTGATTTGTGGCGCCTTGTGCGCAATTCTCATGGCCGGGATTGCCAACGCTGTCGATGTCGACAGCGACGCCCTGGTGCTGACCTTGCCCACTCCGGACACCAGCAAACTGCCTGCGGACCAGGCCAAGGCAGTGGCTAGTGCACGCGCGGACTTCGACAAGGCGCGCGTGGGCCTGATCGGCGACGATCTGGCATTTGCCTATGCCGGCATCGGCGCCGTGTATTTCCGCGCCGGACTCGATGCCGCCGCGGCGATCGCGTTCTACGATGCGAACCAGCTCGCGCCCAAGGATGCGCGCTGGCTGTACCTGCGCGGCGTTGTCGCACTCGCCATGAAGCGCACCGCGGACGCGCGCGCGAATTTCGAGGCGGCGCTGGCGCTGGACAAGGTCTATCTGCCGATCCGTTATCGCCTGTCCGATGCCCTGATCGAGGCCGGCGACCTGAACGCCGCGCACAAGGTGCTCGCCGACGCGTTGCC
>JAFEFD010000402.1 GCA_018240765.1 Pseudomonadota bacterium
CGCAGCATCAACTGCGGATCGGGCGTACGGCGTTTGCGCGGCACCGGGATGGATCGCCGCCCGGACAGGAAATCTCCGGTCTGCGAACGCTTCGCCGCGAGCACGTCCTTGAGCTTGCCCTGGGCGACGATCTCGCCGCCGTGCACGCCAGCGCCGGGACCGATATCAACAATGTGGTCGGCAGCGCGGATCGCGTCCTCGTCGTGTTCGACCACGATCACCGTGTTGCCGAGGTCGCGCAGGCGCGTGAGCGTGCCGAGCAGGCGCTCGTTGTCGCGCTGGTGCAATCCGATCGAAGGTTCATCCAGCACGTACATCACGCCGACTAGGCCCGCGCCGATCTGCGAGGCGAGGCGGATGCGCTGCGCTTCGCCGCCGGACAGCGAATCGGCCTGGCGATCCAGAGTCAGGTAATCCAGGCCCACGTCGACCAGAAAACGCAGACGCTCGCGGATTTCCTTGACGATCTTCGTTGCGATTTCGCCGCGCCAACCGGGCAGGGCGAGCGCGTGGAAGAACTCCAGGGCCTGGTCGATCGGCAGTCCGGTCAGCGTTGGCAGGTTGCTATCGCCGACGAAAACGTTGCGCGCGCTGCGGTTCAGGCGTTCGCCGCGGCAGTCAGGGCAGGGACGTTCGCTGATGAACTTGGACAATTCCTCGCGCACGGCCGGCGATTCGGTTTCGCGGTAGCGCCGTTCCAGGTTCGGCACGATGCCTTCGAAACGGTGCTTGCGGGTGACGTTCCCGCCGGATTCGGTGAGATAGCGAAACGCGATCTGGTCGTCGCCCGAGCCGTACAGCACGGCGTGACGGATACCTTCCGGAAGCTGCTCCCACGGCGTGTCGATGTCGAACTTGTAGTGCCGCGCCAGCGAAAGGATCATCTGGAAGTAATACATGTTGCGGCGATCCCATCCGCGCACCGCGCCGGCGGCGAGGCTGAGGTTCGGATGCACGACCACGCGAGCCGCATCGAAGACCTGGGTCACGCCGAGGCCGTCGCACGTACCGCAGGCGCCCATCGGCGAGTTGAACGAGAACAGGCGCGGCTCGAGTTCGGGCAGCGAGTAGTCGCAGAGCGGGCAGGAATAACGCGACGAGAACAGCGTCGGCTTTGCGTCAGCATCGTCCATGTCGGTGACGATGGCGATACCGTCGCCGAGGCGCAGCGCTGTCTCGAACGACTCGGCCAGACGTTGTTTCAAATCCGGGGCGGGACGAAAACGGTCGATCACGGCTTCGATGGTGTGCTTGACGCGCAGCGCCAGCGCCGGCACGGCATCCAGTTCGTGCAGCACGCCGTCCACGCGCGCGCGGACGAAGCCTTGCGCGCGCAACTGCTCGAACACCTGCACGTGCTCGCCCTTGCGTTCGCGCACCACGGGCGCGAGCAGCATGAAACGCCGTTCCGGATTCATCGCCAGGGTCGCATCGACCATCTGGCTGACCGTTTGCGCGGCAAGCGGGATGCCGTGATCCGGACAGCGCGGCGTGCCCACGCGCGCGAACAGCAGGCGCAGGTAATCGTAGATCTCGGTGATCGTGCCGACGGTCGAGCGCGGGTTGTGCGAAGTCGACTTCTGTTCGATCGAAATCGCCGGCGACAGGCCCTCGATGTGGTCGACGTCGGGCTTCTCCATCACGGAGAGGAATTGGCGAGCGTAAGCCGAAAGCGACTCGACGTAACGGCGCTGGCCTTCGGCGTAGATCGTGTCGAACGCCAGCGAGGATTTGCCCGAGCCGGACAAGCCGGTAATGACGATCAGGCTGTCGCGCGGCAGATCCAGGTCGATATTCTTGAGGTTGTGCGTGCGGGCGCCGCGGATGCGGATGAAGTCCATGGTCAATACGAATTCGAGTGAACGAAGTAGTGTAGCGCGTCGGTCAAGCTATGCGGACAAGCTCGGGTATCCGGGTTGCATGGGGTAAGACTGCTTGAAGCCGTGGCGTTGGTTACGAATTTCCGTCTATCTTGCTGTTTGACCTGAAAAAGTAGGCTCTGCTACAATGCGCAGCTCGCCCCAGATGGCGGGATGGTCGGCGTATCCGGAAATCACGGCTGCGTCGCAAAATAACTACAGAGGAAAACCCATGTACGCAGTCATCAAGACCGGCGGTAAGCAATACCGCGTCATGCAGGGCGAAACCCTGCGTGTGGAAAAACTCGAGGCCGATGTCGGCGCCGCGGTCAAATTCGACCAGGTGCTGTTGCTCGGTGAAGGCGAAGGCATTACGGTCGGTTCGCCGCTCGTGGCCGGCGCCAGCGTCGCGGCCAAAATCGTCAAGCACGGCCGCGCGGACAAGGTGCGCATCATCAAGTTCCGCCGCCGCAAGCACCACATGAAGCAGATGGGACATCGGCAGCATTACACCGAAATCGAAATCACCGGCATTTCGGGCAAGTAAGGAGAACAGCAATGGCACATAAAAAAGCAGGCGGCAGTACCCGCAACGGCCGCGACTCCAACCCGAAGTACCTCGGCGTGAAGATCTACGGCGGACAGGCCGTGGAAGCCGGCAACATCATCGTGCGCCAGCGCGGCACCCAGTTCCACCCGGGTCACGGTGTCGGCCTCGGCCGCGACCACACCCTGTTCGCGCTGGTCAATGGCACCGTGCAGTTCAGCGTCAAGGGCGCCAAGAGCCGCCGCACGGTGAGCGTTGCCAAGGCCTGACAGCCAAAATTCAGCAATCCGACACAGCCCGGCCACGCGCCGGGCTTTGTTTTTGTGTAGATTCCAGACCCTATGAAATTCGTAGACGAAGCCGAGATCACGGTACATGCGGGAAACGGCGGCAACGGCTGCGTTAGTTTCCGGCGCGAGAAGTTCATTCCACTGGGCGGGCCGGACGGCGGCCATGGCGGGGATGGCGGCGACGTCTGGCTGCTCGCCGACGAAGGCCTGAACACGCTGGTCGATTTCCGCCACGAGCGCATATTTCGCGCGCAGCGCGGCGAGAACGGCATGGGCCGGCAGATGGCCGGCAAGCGCGGTGACGATTGGGTCATCCGCGTGCCGGTCGGCACGTCCGTGATCAATATCGATACCGACGAAACCATTGGCGACCTGACCACCCACGGCCAGCGTCTGAAAGTCGCGCAGGGCGGCCACGGCGGCGCCGGCAACACGGCGTTCAAGAGTTCCACCAACCGTTCGCCGCGCAAGGCCATTCCGGGTTCCCCAGGCGAGGTGCGCGAACTGCGGCTGGAATTGAAGGTGCTGGCCGACGTCGGCTTGCTCGGCTTTCC
>JAFEFD010000403.1 GCA_018240765.1 Pseudomonadota bacterium
CGCTTTTTGATTCTCGCGATCAGGGACGAACGCAAAAGGAAATCACCATGTCGAATTTCTTCATCGATCGCCCGATTTTCGCGTGGGTCATCGCGATACTGATCGCGCTGGGCGGCAGCATCGCCTTGTTCAACCTCGGCGTGGAGTCGTATCCATCCATCGCGCCACCACAGGTCGTGGTCAACGCCGCCTATCCGGGTGCGGACGCGGAAACCGTGGAAAAAAGCGTGACCCAGGTGATCGAGCAGCAGCTTACCGGCATCGATCACCTGATGTACTTCAGTTCGAGTTCCAGTTCGAACGGTGGCGTCGGCATCACCCTCACCTTCGAACCCGGCACCGACCCCGACACCGCGGCGGTGCAGACCCAGAACAAGGTGACCCTGGCCACGCCGCGCCTGCCCGCCGAAGTGGTGCAGCAGGGCGTGACGGTGTCCAAGTCCAATCCCGACTTCCTGATGTTCTTCGCCCTGCGCTCGACGGATGGAAGTCTTGATTCGTACCAGCTCAATAATTTGCTCTCGTCCGGCATCCTCGACCAGATCGCGCGTTTGCCCGGCGTGAGTACCACGTTCCAGGTCGGCGCCGAGTACGCGATGCGCATCTGGCTCGATCCGGACAAACTGCACGGCTACGGCCTGTCGGCAGCCGATGCGCTGGCAGCGGTGAAGGCGCAAAACGTGCAGGTCGCGGCTGGAGCCATCGGCGCCGAACCGACGGTTCCCGGCACCGGCGTCACGGCGACGGTGCGCGCGGAAGGCCGCTTCAGCACGCCTGATCAGTTCGGCAACATCATCCTGCGTGCGGACTCTGACGGTACCACGGTGCGCCTGAAGGACGTGGCGCGCATCCAGTTGGGCCCGGCCAGTTACGGCCAGCGCTCGGTTTTCAACGGCGTGCCGGTCGCCGGCGCGGGCGTGCAGCTGGCCACCGGCGCCAACGCGCTGACTGTTGCGCAGGAAGTCAAGGACAAGCTCGCCGAACTGCAATCGAGTTTCCCGCCGGGCGTGCAATGGTTCGTGCCCTACGATTCGACCACATTCGTGCGCATCGCGATCGAGGAAGTGGTGATCACGCTCGCCATCGCATTCGTGCTGGTGTTCCTGGTGATGCTGATCTTCCTGCAGAACCTGCGCGCCACACTGATCGCGGCGATCGTGATCCCGGTTGCGCTGCTCGGCGGATTCCTGGCGCTGTCGGGCCTGGAATTCACCATCAACCAGCTTTCACTGTTCGCCATGGTGCTGGCGATCGGCATCGTCGTGGACGATGCGATCGTGGTGATCGAGAATGTCGAACGCATCATGCGCGAGGAAAACCTCTCCCCGCGCGACGCCACGCGCAAGGCCATGCAGCAGATTTCCGGCGCCGTGATCGCGATCGCCCTAGTGCTGATGGCGGTATTCGTCCCGAGCGCGCTGCAGACGGGCTCGGTCGGCGCGATCTACCGCCAGTTCGCGTTGACCATCGCGCTGTCCACGGCGTTTTCCGCATTCCTCGCCCTGTGTTTCACGCCGGCATTGTGCGCGACCTTGATCAAACCCACCCACGAGCATGCGCACAATCCGCTGTTCGTCTGGTTCAACAAGGCCTTCGACTGGACCCGCCACTCCTACACCGGACATGTGCGCAGCGCCGTGCGCCACGCGCCGCGCTGGATGATGGTGTTTGCGGCCGTGGCCGTGGTGTGCGGGTTCCTGTTCTGGAAGCTGCCCTCGAGCTTCGTGCCGGACGAGGATCAGGGCTATGCGCTGACGATCGTGTCCTTGCCGGCCGGCGCGACGATCGCGCGCACCAATGCGGTGATGGACCAGGTCAGCGACATCATCCGTTCCAATCCGGAAGTCGAGCGCGTGTTCGCGTTGTCCGGCTTCAGTTTCGTCGGCAGCGGCGAAAACGTCGGCATGGCGTTCATCGGCTTCAAGCCCTGGGATCAGCGCAAGGCCAACGTGACTGAATTGATTCCGCGCCTGCAGGGCCAGCTGTTCGGACAGGTGAAGGACGCGATGGTGTTCGTGGTCAACCTGCCGACGATCCGCGGCCTGGGCCGCTTCGGCGGCTTCGATCTGTTCCTGCAGGACCGCACCGGCCAGGGCCACGAAGCGCTGATGAATGCGCGCAACATGCTGCTCGGCGCCGCCGCCAAGCATGCCGATACCCTGGTCGGCGTGCGCCCGAACGCGCTGGAAGACGCGCCGCAATTGAAGATGACGGTCGACCGCGTGCAGGCGCAGGCGATGGGTCTGAAGCTTTCGGACGTCTATACCGCCATCCAGTTGATGCTCGCCCCGGTCTATGTGGACGACTTCGATTTTGGCGGCCGCGTGCTGCGCGTTATCATGCAGGCCGACGCGCCGTTCCGTGCGGGCGTCGACGCGCTGCGGCATTTCTATGTCGCCGGCAAGGCTCCCGCGAATGGCGGCCCTGCGCCGATGATTCCGTTGTCGAACGTCGTGCAAACGCAATGGACCATGGCGGCGCCGAGCCTGACCCGTTACAACGGGTATGAAGCGGTCGACATCGTCGGCGGCCAGGCGCCGGGCAAGAGTACCGGCCAGGCGATGGAACTGATGAAGAACCTGATCCAGAACGACCTGCCGCACGGCTTCGGTTTCGAATGGACCGGACAGAGTTTGCAGGAAGTCCTGTCCGGCGAGCAGGCGCCGAAGCTGTTCGCGCTGTCGATCCTGGTCGTGTTCCTGTGTCTGGCCGCCTTGTACGAAAGCTGGTCGATCCCGGTCGCGGTGATGCTGGTGGTGCCGCTGGGCCTGACGGGGGCGCTGCTTGCGACCTGGGGGCGCGGCCTGTCCAACGACGTCTTCCTCAAGGTGGGACTCATCACGATCATCGGCCTCGCGGTAAAGAATGCCATCCTGATCGTCGAGTTCGCGGTGCAGGAGCAAAAACGCGGACGCCCGCTCGGCGTGGCCGTGGTCGACGCCGCGCGCCTGCGCCTGCGGCCGATCCTCATGACCAGCTTCGCCTTCATCCTCGGCGTAATGCCGCTGGTCGTGTCCTCGGGCGCCGGCGCGAATGCACGCCACGCGATCGGCACCGGCGTGGTCGGCGGCATGTTGTTCGCGACCATACTCGGCGTGCTGCTGATCCCGGTGTTCTACGTCAGCGTGCGCCGCCTGCTCGGCGACAAGCTCGAATCCGAAGACGAGACGCTGCGCGAGACCCTGGACGAGCACTCGCATGGTTGAGGTTGACGCATTCACGCGATGCGCAACCACGCATCGCGTGCACTGACAGAAGCTCGCTGGGCGATACGAAGCAACGCATCGAATGATTCGGCCCGAATCTAGGGCCCCGGCTCGAAACCGTTCGTGAAGATGCGGTCGCCCTGATTCTCGAAGGCGCCGATGTCGATGGTGCCGTTGAATATCCGCGGGAACCCCGGTCCGCGCTGGTCGTAGGTCGAAGGTGTGAGCGCGTTGCTGCCCGCGTCGATAGCCGGCGAGCCGGGCAGCAAGGCAAGTGTCTGCGTCGGCCCGCCGTTGGGTGCGAGCGGGCCGAGCTTGGGATCCTGGCCGAAGATGTTGTTCGAACCGCTGAATGTTCCGCTTACCGAATAGCCGCCTTCGATCAGACTGAAGTTGGCGGTAACGTTGGTTGGAGTGCCTGTCTGGGTGGCGCCTAAAAATTCTGCACCCGAGGGTGCCGTGTTGTTCGCCACGATGCTGTTGGTCAGCGTGACGTTGGACTTGTTCAATAGAAATCCACCACCTAGGGTGCCGGCGGAATTGCCGCTGATCGTGCTGTTGCGGACGGTGAGGGTATTGCTGCCCGTGCGCCCGTAAAATCCGCCGCCAAAGCCGCCAGCGCTATTGCCGCTGATGGTGCTGTCGATCAGTGACACAGTGGGGTAGTTGATGGCGAACCCACCGCCATGGTTGCTTGAGCTGTTGCCGCTGATGGTGCTGTCGATGACGCTAAGGGTGTGTCCACCCATGTAGAATCCGCCGCCGAATGTCTGCGCCTGATTGTTCTGGATGGCGACGCCACTCAAGGTCAGGCTGCCATACGAGAAACTCAGCGCGCCGCCGTGGCCGGCAGTATTGCCATCGGCCAAGGTGATGCCAGAGAGCGCCAGGAAATTGCCGCCAACATAGACCTTGTCGTAGAAAATGCCGCCGTCGGCGCCGCTGGTGACCCCGCCTCCGGACACCGTGAGCCGATTCGCCCCGGGACCCTGGATGGTGAGGCTGTCGGTAATAGCGATATGTCCCTGGCCGGCGATGTCCAAAGTGATCGTGTCGCCGGAAAGAGTCGATGCGAACGTGATGGTATCGGCGCCAGTGTTCAGGTTGGCGGCGGCAACGGCATCGCGCAGAGTGCAAGAGGCAACAGCGCAGGTGCCGTTGCCTGAGTCGCTTGCAGAGGTGACCGTATACGTGGCGGCATGAGCCACACCCAATGCGGCAGCCAGCGCCAGCGCCAGCGGTGCGCGCAAGGGCGCCCGCGCGTGAAGCGGATGCGAATACACGGCATTCATGACTGATCTCCCGGGCTGACGACGGCAGGCCGAAAATCGTGGCCTGTGCCCAGGAAAACGCACAAACGCGGCAAACCCTATCACGCAGACTCAATTACAATACGAGACACAAAAACGCTCATCCCGGGAGTACTCCATGACCGCATTCACGCCCACGCTGCCATCGGGCGGCGAGAAGATCAGTATCGCCAACGGGCGCTTGAACGTGCCGGATCGTCCCGTCATCCCGTTCATCGAAGGCGACGGTACCGGCCCGGACATCTGGCGCGCCTCGGTGCGCGTGCTCGATGCCGCGGTGAAGAAAGCCTATGGCGGAAAGCGTCAGCTCATGTGGATGGAAGTCCTTGCTGGCGAGAAGGCATTCAATCAAACCGGCAACTGGCTGCCGGATGCGACCGTCGACGCCTGCCGCGATTACCTCGTCTCGATCAAGGGTCCGCTGACCACGCCCGTCGGCGGCGGCATCCGTTCGCTCAACGTCGCGCTGCGCCAGATGCTGGATCTGTACTGTTGCGTGCGCCCGGTGCGCTGGTTCAAGGGCGTGCCGTCCCCGGTGCACAAGCCGCAAGACGTCGACATGACGATCTACCGCGAGAACACCGAGGACATCTACGCCGGTATCGAGTGGGTCGGCGGTTCGGATGAAGCGCGCGCAGTGCTCGAATTCATGCAGACCAAGTTTCCGAAACTTGCCGACAAGATCCGTTTCGGCACGCAGGCGAAGGTCGATGCCTGGCAGAAGCAGCTCGAGGCGATCGGCGCGCCGCCGCGCAAGCTCGATGTGGATGTCGGCTTAGGGCTAAAGCCGGTCAGCCGGCTCGGTACCGAACGCCTCGTGCACAGCGCGATGACGTATGCGATTGCGAACCAGCGCAAGTCGGTCACGCTGGTGCACAAGGGCAACATCATGAAATTCACCGAAGGCGCGTTCCGCGACTGGGGTTACCAGGTCGCGCGCGATTTCTTCGGCGCTGTGGAACTCGACGGCGGACCGTGGCACGTGATCCCGCCGGGCAAGCCCGGCGCCGGCATCGTGATCAAGGACGTCATCGCCGACGCGTTCCTGCAGCAAATTCTCACCCGCGCGAACGAATACGACGTGGTCGCCACGCTGAACTTGAACGGCGATTACATCTCCGATGCGCTGGCCGCGGAAGTCGGCGGCATCGGCATCGCGCCGGGCGGCAATATCAATTATCTGAGCGGCCACGCCGTGTTCGAGGCCACCCACGGCACCGCCCCGAAGTACGCAAACCAGGACAAGGTCAACCCTGGTTCGGTGATCCTCTCCGGCGAGATGATGCTGCGTTATCTGGGTTGGACCGAAGCCGCCGACGCGATCATCGCCGCGATGGACAAGACCATCGCCGCCAAGACCGTGACCTACGATTTCGCGCGCATGATGGACGGCGCGGAATTGCTCAAATGTTCGGAATTCGGCGATGCGCTGATCGCCGCGATGTAACCACGAGGAGGTTGCCGTGAATAAGTATACGTTTGCGCTTTCGATTCTTGCACTGACTTTGTCCGCCTGCGGCCAATCGCAGGCGCCCGCGCCGGAGACCGCGCCGCCGCCGAAGGTGGCCGACCAGCCGGCCAATCCGCCGCCACCGCAAAGCGCGCAGCAGATGTTCGACGCGAAGATCGACACCGTGCTCGCTGGCGCCTGGCGCGAGGCCGCGAACAAGGCGCGCGACCAGTACCGCCATCCGAAGCAGACGCTGGAATTCTTCGGCCTCAAGCCCGGCATGAACCTGATCGAAATCACGCCCGGCGCGGGCTGGTACGCGGAAGTGCTTGCGCCGCTGATGAAGGACGATGGCAGCTACACCGCTGCGATCACGATTCCGAAGAAACCAGAAGGCGAGGCCGCGCAGGATAAGTCGGCGCTGGAAAAGATGTTTGCCGCCGATCCGGCGCAATACGGCGCTGCAAGGGTCGAACAATTCGATCCGAAAGC
>JAFEFD010000404.1 GCA_018240765.1 Pseudomonadota bacterium
GAAAATCACAAAGCGGGCTTCCTGTCCGCATTTTCAACAAAAATCAATTCATCTGCATGCCGGACGACAATCCCGCCGGCGGCCAGTTTTCCAGCTTCGTGCCGAGCGACAAGCCGCGCGCGCCGAGTACGTCCTTGATCTCGGTGAGCGACTTCTTGCCCAGGTTCGGGGTCTTGAGCAATTCGACCTCGGTGCGCTGCACCAGGTCGCCGATGTAATAGATGCTCTCGGCCTTGAGGCAGTTCGCCGAACGCACGGTCAGTTCGAGATCATCGATCGGACGCAGCAATACCGGATCCACGCCGGACTTTTCGGCTTTCGCATCGGTGGTTTCGCGGCGGCTGAAATCGCCGAACACGGTAAGCTGATCCATCAGGATCTCGGCTGACTTGCGCACCGCTTCCTCGGCGTCGATCGTGCCGTTGGTCTCGATGTCGAGAATGAGCTTGTCCAGGTCGGTACGCTGTTCGACACGCGCGCTGTCGACTTCGTACGCCACGCGACGCACCGGGCAGAACGACGCGTCAAGCTGCAGGCGTCCGATCGGGCGACTCTCCTCGTCCGGGCGACGACGTGCGGTGGCCGGCACGTAGCCGACGCCGCGGGCGATCTTGATGCGCATGTTCAGCGCGATGTCCTTGGTCAGGTGGCACAACACGTGATCCGGGTTCAGGATCTCGACGTTATGATCGACCTTGATGTCGCCGGCGGTAACCACGCCCTTGCCCTTCTTCGACAAGGTGACGGTGGTTTCGTCCAGGTTATGCAGCCGGATTGCGACATCCTTGAAGTTGAGCAGGACTTCGATCACGTCCTCCTGCAGGCCTTCAAGCGTCGTGTACTCGTGCAGCACGCCGTCGATTTCGACTTCGATGACCGCCGCGCCGGGAATCGACGACAGCAGCACGCGCCGCAGCGCGTTGCCGAGGGTATGGCCGAAACCACGTTCGAGCGGCTCGACGACGACGCGGGCGCGGTTGGCGCCGGTACGTTCGACATGCAGGCCGCGCGGACGCAGGATGGTAGTAGGCGACTGTGCCATGGACTACGC
>JAFEFD010000405.1 GCA_018240765.1 Pseudomonadota bacterium
ATGACCAGGGTCAAGATGCGCGCCGACGACAAGGGCGCCGCTGCAATGACGGCGCACGCCGATACGGCGTCGCGCCTGCTCAAATCCATAGCCAACGCACAGCGCTTGCGCATCCTGTGCCTGCTCGCTGGCGGCGAACGCAGTGTAGGCGCGTTGAATGAAATGCTCGACTTGAGCCAATCAGCGCTGTCGCAACATCTGGCGCGTTTGCGTGACGAAGGCCTGGTCACGACACGCCGCGAAGCGCAGACGATCCATTACCGGCTACAGGACGGGCCAGTCCGCCAGATCATCAAAACCCTGTATGGCATCTATTGTGCGACACCAGCGCGTTCCGGCGCCGCGCGCTGAGGACTAAGTCACGCCAATCCGGTTAAGCGGCAGATGCAGGTAGCGAACGCCATCCGCATCCGGTTCCGGCAAGCGCCCACCGCGGATATTGACCTGCAGCGCCGGCAGGATCAGGCGCGGCACAGACAATGACGCATCGCGCGCGCGGCGCATGGCAACAAATCGCGGTTCGGTCGCGGCGTCACGGACATGCGGGTTGAGTTCGTGCTGCGCGGGGATCGACGTCTGCGCCATCGGCGCGCGGGTGGCCGGCGGATAGTCGTGGCAGAGGAACAATCGCGTATCCTGCGGCAACGCAAGAATTCGGCGGATTGAAGCGTAGAGTTGCGCAGCATCGCCGCCGGGAAAATCCGTGCGCGCGCTGCCGGTTTCCGGCGCGAACAAGGTATCGCCGATGAATGCGGCGTCGCCGACCAGATAGCTCAGGCTGTCGCCTGTGTGGCCGGGCGTGGCCATGGCGCGGCCCTGCAGCGCGCCGATCGCGAACGTGTCGCCATCGTCGAAAAGATGATCGAACTGACGGCCGTCGGCGACGAATTCATCACCAAGTCCGAACAGTTTCTTGAAATGCGCCTGCACGCCGATGATGCCGCGGCCGATGGCGAGCGTGGCGTTGAGCGTATCGCGCAAGTAACCGCCCGCGCTCAGGTGATCGGCGTGGGCGTGGGTTTCCAGAATCCAGGTCACACGCAGATTGCGCTCACGCACGAACGACAGGATCGCATCAGCAGATGCGGTCGATGTACGCGCCGCCGCCGCGTCGTAGTCGAGTACCGGATCGATGATCGCCGCCTCGCCGCCGTCACGGTCGTAGACAACGTGCGTGAACGTGTTGGTGTCCTTGTGGAAGAAACTTTCGACCAACGTCGTCATCGGCGGCTCCGGCATCTGCCATGCCCTATTTTGCTACGGTTCGGGAAAATCATGGAAACGTAGAAGAACCGTCGCGTGCGATGACAGGTCGCGTGTCTCCAGCGCGCAGGAACCGGAGTTTACTGTCGTTTAAATGAGGATTCCGAGCACTGCCGGCGCGCGAGATGTCGAGCGCAGCAGGATATTCAACGATTCCCCAGCTTGGGCATCACCGGCTCCGCCGTGACATCGCCTTTCTTGCGCGGCGTCTGCAACGGCTCGCCGGTCACCGCATACCAGACGTTCTCGGCGATATTGGTGGCGTGATCGCCGATGCGCTCGATGTTCTTGGCCATGAACAGA
>JAFEFD010000406.1 GCA_018240765.1 Pseudomonadota bacterium
AAACCGCTGCGCCTTGGCGCGCCGCTGGCCGGGTCTGTCGATGCTTCGCGGCGTCAGTCCACGGTACTCAATCATTCTGCGACGCATCTGCTGCACGCGGCGCTGCGCCATGTCCTGGGCGAACACGTGACGCAGAAGGGATCGCTGGTCGCGCCGGATCGCCTGCGTTTCGACTTTTCGCATTTCAAACCGGTCTCCCACGAGGAGTTGCGCAAGATCGAAGACATGGTCAACGCCGAGGTGCGCCGCAACGTCGAGGCCGAAACCCACGACATGGGCTACGACGAGGCGATCAATTTCGGCGCGATGGCGTTGTTCGGCGAGAAGTACGGCGACCGCGTGCGCGTGTTGCGCATGGGCGATTTTTCCACTGAGCTGTGTGGCGGCACGCACGTCGCGCGCACCGGCGACGTCGGCCTGTTCAAGATCGTTGCCGAATCCGGCGTCGCTTCCGGCATTCGCCGCATCGAGGCGCTGACCGGTGCCGGTGCGTTGGCATTCGTGGTTGGCCAGGAAAAGCGGCTCGGCGAGGTCGCGCATCTGTTGTCCGCGGGCGGCAGCGACGTCATCGAAAAACTGCGCCTGCTGCTGGATCGGCAGAAGAAACTCGAGCGCGAGATCGATGCGATCAAGGCCAAGTCGGCGAACGCGGCGGCCGGCGATCTGGCTGCGTCCGCGCAGGATGTCGCCGGTATCAAGGTGATCGCCGCGCGTCTGGATGGCGCGGATGCGAAAGTGCTGCGCGAGAGTGTCGACATGTTCAAGCAGAAGCTCGGCGATTGCGTCGTGCTCCTGGCAGGCAGTGCGGACGGCAAGATCGCGTTGGTTGCCGGCGTCCACGGCAAGGCGCTGGGCAAGATCAAGGCCGGTGAACTCGTGGCGCATGTGGCCAGTCAGATCAATGGCAAGGGCGGCGGGCGTCCGGACATGGCCCAGGGCGGCGGTGAGGATTCGCCGAATCTCGCTACCGCATTGGCGGAAGTGCCCGCCTGGGTCGGCGCGCGCCTTGCATAGAGCTTTGGTAGGATGCGACGGCGCGCAAGACTCGCGCGTCCATGACTTGGGTCACTGGCGCTTAACGCGGGTTCGGTTACGCTGGCGGCGAACATATTGCAGGTGCAATGGAAGCTGGACCTGCGCCGGGGGACGGCGCGAACCTGAAGGAGATTGGTCATGCTGATTTTGACGCGCAGGGTAGGCGAGACATTGATGATCGGCGACGCCGTCAGCGTGACCGTGCTCGGCGTCAAGGGCAATCAGGTGCGCATCGGCATCAACGCGCCGAAGGACGTGGCCGTTCACCGCGAAGAAATCTACCAGCGCATCAAGCACGAACACGATGCGCCCGGTGGCGAAACGCCTCCCGCCGCCGAAGGTTGAGCTTTACCGCGGGCAGGCTAGCCGCTATCCTTCGCGCCCTTGACGGAGAGGTGCCCGAGAGGCCGAAGGGGCTCCCCTGCTAAGGGAGTATAGGGTCAAAAGCTCTATCGAGGGTTCGAATCCCTCCCTCTCCGCCAGTCA
>JAFEFD010000407.1 GCA_018240765.1 Pseudomonadota bacterium
CGAACGGCTGATGCACCTGCGCACGCCGCAACCCAGCCCGATCAACCGCCTTTATTCGTAGCCATTGGCGAAAATACGGTCGTAAGGCCCCGTCAGGCAGTTGGCCGTGTTGAACAGCGTATAAGCAGCCGCCAACTGCTGTGCGGTCATCTGCCCGGCGGCGCATTCGGCAGGAAATATCATGCCAGCTGTACCTGACGTCGAGAACGGATGATTGTCCAGGAACGTGACGCGTCCGCATTGACTGCCCACCGGAATACCGACCGGTGCGTTGAAGCTGAATTGCTGCGGAATGATCTGGCCGGACTGGTTAAGGCTGACCTGGTTCACCGCAGGCGCGACGACGTCATCGTAGTCGTGGCGCAACTGGCCCAACGTGAGCTGACCGTATGTTCCGCCCGCCACGAGTTGCAGCCACTGTGCGAACTTCACGCCATCCGCGGCGCCGGTATCGATGTATCCGGTCTGCGGGTCGCCCGTGATGCCGCCCGCACTGGGATTCCAGGTTACCAGCGACGATAGCGGTGGATTGTTCTGCAAGTAGCCGTCAGCGTAGTGGAACATCAAGGCGCGGCCGCCACTGTTCAGGAAGCCGGTGAAAAACCCTTTCGCGTTCGCCGACGGATTTGCCGTAATGCCCTGGCAATTCATCAGGACGGCGTCGTACTGGTTGATGGCCGCCTGCGAAGCAACAAGATTCGTTTCGTCGGGCGTATTGACATTGATCACGGCGCCAGCGCCACCGGGAACGCTCCCTGTGTAGAAGCGGATTCGCCCGTTGCCGGAGGGATTGGTAAATTCACTGTCGTCCACGCCAATCTGGCGCAGCAAGCACTCCTCCGCGTCCGCATTGCCGGTCACGACAGCAGTCAGCGGGATATCGCCCTCGGCCTTGGTCCGCGGCAGGCGTGAAATCGACGCCGGGACTGGCGTGTTCACGCACGCCACGACGTTGGGCAGGACGACCTGCCGACGCCAGCGGCCGATCTGAATCACCAGTGGAATGTTCGCGCCAACTGGCATGTTGGCGATGGCAAAAGAGCCGTTCGGGCCTGTGATCGCGCTGACCAGCGGCGAGCCACTGGGCGAACAACTGTCGCAGGCCGCACCTGGTGTAAACGCTGCAACCGGCGCATTCGGCACATATACCAGCGCATTGGCCAGCGGCACCGTCCCGTTGGGCATGTAGACGGTTCCACTGATCGTCGTACTGCCCCCGCCGGGGCAACTCGTCTGTTGCAGGCAAAGACCCGTGCAAACCTGCGCCAGCGACGACTGCGATGCGAACGCGACAGCTACGGCAAATAGAAATCTGCGCATGTTTTCCCCAGGCGAACCTCGTTGCAGGCGTTCAGGTTATACCGGATTGCAAAATGGTGCTTGACAAGTCTTGTCTAGGTGTTATACTTACATACAACACTAGTACTACAGTTCACCAAGAGGAGTCCACCATGAACCTGCAAGCCCTGCTGATCCGCGCCAGCGTTTCGATCGCAGCCGGTTTGGCCATGGCCGCCGGCGTTGCGCTGAACCATTCCAGGCCAGTCGAGGCCTTTACGGCCACGCCGGCACCAACCGTAAAGCCGCATGCGGCTATCGTCGCCCAACCCGTGACCTTGCCGACGATCCACGTGCGGCCGACCCTGGCGCAGCGCGTTGCGGCATCGCAACCGTCCGCACCCTCGGGAACGGGAATGGTCATCCGGACGGCGTTCGACACTGCCACCGGCGTGCCGACGAACAAGCCTACGGCCGGCCTGCGCCTGGACATGCCCTACTATTCCTTCGGCAAGGTTCTGCCGCGCATCGGCGCCAAGGAATAAGCATGAGTATCACCTGGAACGACAACGCGCCGATCTATCGCCAACTGCGCGACCGCGTGGTGGCGATGATCCTGGACGGCGTGCTCAAGCCCGGCGACGCGCTGCCCTCAGTGCGCCAGGTCGCGGCCGACTTCCAACTCAACCCGATTACCGTGTCGAAGGGATATCAGGAACTCGTGGACGAACAACTCGTGGAAAAACGCAGGGGACTGGGCATGTACGTAAGCGAAGGCGCACGCGCGGCGCTGATGAAATCCGAGCGCGAACGATTCCTGAAGGAAGAATGGCCCGCCGTGTTCGCGCGCATCCAGCGCATGAACCTGGACTTGGCCACGCTGGTCAAGAACGCTGAAAACACGGGAGAAAAACCATGACCGCCGTCGTGCAGGCAAAGGGACTGTCCAAGCGCTACGGCAACACGGCGGCGTTGGACAATGTAAGTTTCGACATCGAGGCTGGTCGCATCGTCGGCTTGGTCGGGCCGAATGGCGCCGGCAAGACCACGGCTCTCAAAGCCATCCTCGGCCTGGCGGAATTCGACGGATCGCTGTCCGTGCTCGGTCTCGACCCGCGCACGCACCGCACGCAATTGATGGAACAAGTGTGCTTCATCGCCGACGTGGCCGTGCTGCCACGCTGGCTGCGCGTGGGCGATGCGGTGGATTTCGTCGGTGGCGTGCATCCGCGCTTCTCGCGCGAGAAATGCGAAAAACTGCTTGCGCGTACCAAGATCAAGCCGACCCAGCGCGTACGCGAACTGTCCAAGGGCATGATCGTGCAATTGCACCTGGCCCTGGTCATGGCGATCGATGCGAAATTGCTGATCCTCGACGAACCGACCCTGGGCCTGGATATCCTGTATCGCAAGGAGTTCTACAACAACCTGCTCAGCGATTATTTCGACGAGCAGAAAACCATCCTCGTGACCACGCACCAGATCGAGGAAATCGAACACATCCTCACCGACCTGCTGTTCATCAAGGAAGGCAAAATCGTGCTCGACGCCACCATGGACGACGTCGGCGAGCGTTTCGCCGAAGTCATGGTCAATCCGGACAAGGCCGATGCAGCGCGTGCGCTCAAGCCGCTGTACGAGCGCCAGATCTTCGGCAAGTCGATTTTCCTGTTCGACGGCATCGACAAGTCGCGCCTGGCGGAACTGGGCGAATTGCATAAACCGAGTGTCGCCGATCTGTTCGTCGCGACCATGAAAGGAACGTACGCATGAACGCCATCACTCCTTCGAGCAAATTCCTCTGGCAGGTCAAGCGCGAATTCTGGGAACATCGCGGCGGATTCCTGTGGACTCCGGTGATCATCGCGCTGGTCATGCTCGCCTTCATCGCCATGGGCCTGGTGACTGCCGAACTCACTGCGCAGAGAGCAGGCTTCACCCTGAACGGCATCCACATCGATCAGCTCACCAGCCATATCGACGCGGGCGACATGGCCAAATTCCAGGGCGCCCTCGACGTCGGCCTGATCACGATGGGCATGCCGATCCGCATCGCCCTGTTCGTGGTCGTGTTCTTCTACGCGCTCGGTGCGCTGTACAACGATCGCGCCGACCGCAGCGTGCTGTTCTGGAAGTCGCTGCCGCTGTCGGATACGCAAACGGTGTTGTCGAAGGTCGCCGCTGGGCTAATCCTCGCGCCGGCGCTCGCAGTGTTCGGCATGATCGTGCTGCAACTGGGCTTTTTGATCCTGTTCACGTTGTATGCGGCGCTGCACGGCATCAACGCCCTGCCGTATCTCTGGTCGCCGACGCATCTGATAGCGATGTGGATCAAGTTTGCCGTGCTGATTCCGGTCAACGCGCTGTGGGCGCTGCCGACCATGGGCTGGCTGCTGCTGTGCTCGGCCTGGGCGCGCTCCAAGCCGTTCCTGTGGGCGGTGATGCTGCCGGTCGTCACCGGCGTTATCATCACCTGGATGCAGTTGATGCAATCGTTCTCGTTGCACAGCGGCTGGTTCTGGCAGCACGTCATCGGTCGAGTGCTGCTGAGCCTGATTCCGGAAAGCTGGATCAATCTCGAAAGCCTCAAGTCGCTCGACCATGCCGGCGCGGATCCGTCGATAGCACTGAGCAACTTGTTCTCGTTCGGCGCGATTGCCGACCGGATGGCCAGCGCGAATTTCGTGATCGGTGTCGCCGCTGGCCTCGCCATGATCGCCGCTGCGATCTGGCTGCGGCGCAAGCGCGTGGAAGCCTATGCGTAACCTCACGCAACGGATTCTATCGATGAGCAACGAAAACACGATCGCCAGATTGGCCGGCGCCCTTTATCTCGTCGTTGTCGTGACTGGGCTGTTCAGTCTTGTGTATGTGCCGTCTAGGATCACCGTATCCGGCGATGTCCAAGCAACCATCGGTAACATCGTCGCCCACAACTCCTTGTTTCGAGCCGGCATCGCGGCGTTCCTGATCAAGCAACTGGCGTTCTTGCTCCTGCCGCTCGCACTGTTCAAACTTCTGCGCCCCGTTCACCAAAGCATGGCAATCATCATGGTCGCGCTCGCCGCTGCCAGCGTGCCGATCGCTTTGGTCAGTTTGGCGAATCGGCTGGATGTGCTGGATATCCTCGTTGGCACCTACAGTCAGGCGTTCTCACAAAGCCAGCTGCAAGCGCAAGCCACGCTGTCGCTCAACGCCTACGGCAATGGCCTGTTGGTCACAACCTTGTTCTGGGGGCTTTGGCTCCTCCCCTTCGGGTACCTGGTCATACGGTCGGGATTCCTGCCCAAGATCCTCGGCGCCCTTCTTGTTCTCGGCGGTCTTGGCTATGTGACTCAAGTGTTCTGGGAAATACTCGTTCCGGCTACCCGCTTCCCGGATTTCTTGTTGTTCCCGGCCGCGGTCGGCGAAATCGGCATTTGTCTTTGGCTGCTCGTGGCAGGTGTGCGCAAACGCCAACCAGGTGTGACTTGACGATTCACTCGTGCCATACGCCGCGAGCCGGCTCTCGTCGTCTCTTGCTCATCTTCGCAGGCCGATCAGCGGGAGCCTTGTACCAACTCACAATCCAACCATCCAACTTGGGGACCCAATGACTACTGCACTTCTTGACGATTTTAAGGTACATGTGCGGATCAAGCTGTCTGCACTCTGGGCTACCTTGATGTTTTGCTACATCTATGGCGATTACTTCGGCCTTTATGTCCCGGGAAAACTAAAGGGAATGCTCGCCGGCGAAGGGCCCTTTGGGCCAGTTAGTCAAAACACCTTGATCGCTACCTCGATCATGCTGGCAGTCCCGGGCATCATGGTGTTTCTTTCGCTGGTTTTGCCGCCAAAACTGACCCGCTGGCTTAACATCATTTTGGCTGCTGTCTACATTGCCATCATGGCCTTGACCATGCCCGGGGCATGGTCGTTTTACATTCTCTTGGGTGCCATGGAGATCGCAATCGGATTGCTAACCATCTGGTATGCGTGGACTTGGCCAAAGCGAGCTTTTGCGTAAACGACGGAGGTATCGACCATGATCCGGATGAAGACACTTTGCATTGCCGCTGTATCCATCGCCGCCGCAGGCTGCGTCCAATACGACGACTCGGTGTTCCAGCACTTGAGCGTGCTCAGCGACACCCGCATCGCAGTGCATGCGCATGCCGGCGCCGA
>JAFEFD010000408.1 GCA_018240765.1 Pseudomonadota bacterium
GGCCAGCGCATCGGTGTCACCCGGCGGAACTAATAGCCCGGTTTCGCCATCGCGCACGACAAACCCCACCCCCGATCCGGGAATGTCGCTGGCGACAACCGGCAATCCTGCGCGCATGGCTTCGAGCAGCACGATGCCGAACGATTCGGCGCGCTCGGTCGATGGCAGGCAGAATACGTCCGTGCTGGCGTAAGCTGATTCCAGAAGCGCCTGGCCGGCGGCGTCCATGTCCAGCCGCCCCGTGAATCGAACGCGCGATCCGACGCCCGATTCGTGCGCCAGCGCGCGCAGCGAGTCGCCGCATTCGCCGCCGCCGATCAGCACGAGGCTGGCCTCGGGCACCTGCGCGAGCGCACGCAGCAGCACGTCGAAACCCTTGAAGTAACTCAGGCGGCCCACGGCGAGCAGGCGTAGTTCATTTCCCCCTCTCCCGCTGGCGGGAGAGGGATGGGGTGAGGGTGGAACCGAAATCGCTGCCGGCGCAGAGTGATCCGGTAGGCCCAGTGGAATCACTCGCACCTTCTCCCGCCATGGCCGCAAGGCTTCGCTCGAATCCGCATACGGTCGAGAGGTGGCGATCACCGCGCGCGCGCACCGCAGCAGCGCCTGTTCCCAGGGTTTGTACAGGCGATATGCCATGCGCAGCGCGCGACGCCGGGAATCGAGCGGAATGTCAGCGTGCCAGTGCACGATCCACGGCAGGCGCCGCGCGGCAGGCGAGAGCAGGGCCCAGAATGCCGAGGTGTTCGGCATGTGGATGTGCAGCACGTCCGGCCTGAATTCGCGGATCGCGCGCGCGAGCCGGCGCGGGAAGGCGGGGCTTACCGGCGCATACACGAACTGCCCGTGGCAGGCCGCGAGATCCACTTCGACGTCGCCCGCGCGAAAATGCCGGCTGCGCCAGGTTCCGGGTTCGGCATGCGCGAGCACGCGCACGGCCATGCCTTGCGCGGCCTGCGCGGAGGCGATGTCGGCCACGAAACGCTCGATGCCGCCTGGATGCGGCGGGAAGAATTTGCCGAGGTGGAGGATGCGCATGGGTTTTACGATCCACCCTCACCCGCGCCTGCGGCGCGGCCTCTCCCGCCAGCGGGAGAGGCGGAAGGGAATGAGCTTTTGCACCCTCTCCCGTTCGCAGGAGGGCCGGAAGGCTGTGCGCTTTTGCCCCCTCTCCCGTTCGCAGGAGGGCCGGAAGGCTGTGCGCTTTTGCACCCTCTCCCGTTCGCAGGAGGGCCGGAAGGCTGTGCGCTTTTGCCCCCTCTCCCGCTGGCGGGAGAGGGTTGGGGTGAGGGTGGTTCGATCAATGCAGAGGCAATTTCAGTCAGAACGCCGTCCAGATCTCGAAGCACTTCATTGTTCCAGAAGCGCAAAACGCGGTAACCGCGGTCACGCAAAATTTCGGTGCGGCGAGTGTCCCGCGCTATCTGTTGTGCATGCTGTCCACCGTCGATTTCCACAATCAGTGCGACCTCGATACACACGAAATCAGCGATGAATCCCGCGATTGAAAATTGTCTGCGAAATTTTGCGCCGTTCAGCCGGCGCCCGCGCAGATGCAGCCACAATAACGATTCCGCATCGGTCGAGGCGCTGCGCAACTGGCGTGCGCGCGGAATGTTTTTCCTAGGCTGCATGCGCCACCCTCACCCGCGCCTGCGGCGCGGCCTCTCCCGCCAGCGGGAGAGGCGGCAACCAGCATCACCCATCGCCCGACTTCGGCAGCGGGATAACCGTGGCGCCCTTGCCGGAGAACTTGCGCGGCTTGTCGCGGCGTAGTTGCGCCAGTTCCTGTTCCAGGATCGCGAGTTTTTGCGTCAGCCGGCGCAGTTGCCGCTCGTTGCGCGAGCGGCCGATGTCCATCGTCAGCAGGCGTACCAGGATCAGGCCGATGCCGATGATGATCGGTATCACGGGCGGATAGTGGATGCCGGTGACATGGCCCAGCCAGTCGATCGCGGGCGGAAAGATGCCCAGGACCAGGATCGCGCCGGCGACCGCGAACCACCACAGTGCGTAACTGCCATGCAGATGCGTGCGCCGCACCAGCAGCAGGATGGTGCCGGCGAGCACAATGCCGATGACGGCGGCGGTAATCTGGATCGAATTCATGCGCGCGCTCCGGCCCGGCCCACGCCGATCTGCGCGAAACACAGCACCGAGGTGTGCAGCATGTAGCGCAGCACGGTGGGCCATGATGAAAACACGCGCGAGCCGCCATTGCGCCGCTGCGACATCGGCGTGGGAACTTCCGCCAGTTTCAGGCCGTGACTGCGCAGCAGCATGAGCACGCCCAGGTCCTGATAATCGAGCAGGCTGGCCTCGCGCGCGGCGAGCGCGCGGATCGCGCGGCGGTCGTACACGCGCAAGCCAGAGGTGAAATCCTGCACGCCGATGCCGGTGATGAGGTGGAAATAACGCGCGGCCAGGCGCTTGGCCTTCGACAGCCGTTGCGGAAACGTGCCGATCGCCACGTTCGCGCCGCTGGCCAGCCACGCGGATAC
>JAFEFD010000409.1 GCA_018240765.1 Pseudomonadota bacterium
ATGCCCATCGCGGGCATTTCCTGCTCGGTGTAGCCGGCGGGAATCTCGAAATCCGCGCGGTTCACGGCAGCACGATTCACGTTCTTGATCTGCGCGACATCGACCACCTTGCCGCCGTCGTAGCGTGTCATCCGCACCGGGAATTTTCCGCCGGGCAACTGACTCAGCGTGGATTTCGCCATGCCCGCCGACGCGGTTTGCGCCATCGCGCGCAAGTCGTCGAACACCTTGCGCACGGTGGCCTGATCCGCGGCATCGATGCCGGCAGCGGAGATGTCCGCCAGGCAGGAATCGCTGATGTGGTTGGCGCCGACGGTGACGCGATAGATCGCACAGGCGTAGCCGGCGACGGTCGCGGTCTGTCCGCTCGGCGCATAGCTCACCGAAACGCCGCCGCCGTGCGCGGCCATGCGCTGCTTCATCATCTCGCGCATTTGTGGCGGCACGTTGGCCAGCATCGCGTTGAGCGATTGCGCCATCTTGCCCATGTCCATGTATTCGCGCTTGCCGGGCATCAGCATCAGGATGCGGCCACTGCTGGCATCCGCCAGGATGCTGCCGTGGTCGGTATCCATGCGCATGCGTCCGCCGGATACCTCGATGCGCGTCAACGATGCTCCGCCCGTGCCTTGCACGTCGGCGAAATCAGCGCTGAAGTCGGCCCGGGCCGGCGCGGCGAGAGTGCAGCCGAGGGCGGCAAGAGCCAGTGCGAGCTTGGAGTGCATGGTCGATTCCCGGGTGTGGTCAGAAGCGGGAATTATCGCGGAAGCGGCCTGTCCTGTCATTGAATCGGTTAGACTTGGTGCCGGTTCCATTCATTCGTGCCGCCTTGTCCACGTTCCAATTTCCCGGCCGCTGGCCGATCCTGGTCGCTGCGGCCTGCTGCGGCATGCTCGCCGCCTGTTCGCATCCACCGGTCAAGCCGCCTGCGCCCGACAGCGCCGGTGCGGTGGCGGCGATCCGGGTGCTCGGCGCGCATTACGAATCCAGCGTGCAGGTGCATGGCGTGCGCGATCCGGCCGTGGACGGATTCCTCGACGCGGCGCACAAGCAGGAAGCCAAGGGTCAAATCGCCGCCGCACA
>JAFEFD010000040.1 GCA_018240765.1 Pseudomonadota bacterium
GGGCCGTACACGGTGAAGAAGCGCAGACCGGTGGTCGGCAGCGCGTACAGATGGCTGTAGGTGTGCGCCATCAACTCGTTCGCCTTCTTGGTGGCCGCGTACAGGCTGACCGGATGATCGACGGCGTCCTGCACCGAAAACGGCAACTTGCGGTTGGCGCCATACACCGAACTGGACGAGGCATAAACGAGATGCTCGACCTGGGCATGGCGGCAGGCTTCGAGCACATTCATGAAGCCGACCAGGTTCGCTTCGACGTAAGCGTGCGGATTCTGGATCGAGTAGCGCACGCCGGCCTGCGCGGCGAGGTTGACGACGCGCTGCGGCCTGAAATCGGCGAACGCCGCTTCGAGTGCGGGGCGGTCTTCCAGTGCAGCACGGACGAAACGGAAATTCCCCTGTGGTGTCAGCCGTGCCAGCCGCGCTTCTTTCAGCGCGGGATCGTAATACGCATTGACGTTGTCGTAGCCGAGCACCTGGTCGCCGCGCGCGAGCAGGCGTTCGGACAGGGCTGCGCCGATGAATCCGGCGGCGCCGGTGACGAGGATTCGCATGGACATGTCCGCTTCAGAGCCTGTCGTCGACTGCCTCGCGCGGCAGCACTTGTTTCACGTCGAACAGCACGGCGCCGGGCTTGCCGAGAGCGCGGATCTTCTGCGCCCCCATTTCGACGAACTGGCGGTGGGCGACGGCGAGGATCACCGCATCGTATGCGCCCGGCACGAGTTCGTGCACCAGCTCCAGCCCGTATTCACTGCGTGCTTGCGCCGCGTCGACCCATGGATCATGCACGTCGACATCGGCGTGGTAGTTTCGAAATTCGTTGACCACGTCGACCACGCGCGTATTGCGCAGGTCCGGGCAGTTTTCCTTGAACGCGAGACCGAGCACCAGCACCTTGGATTGGGCGGCATGGATGCGCCGCTGCACCATCAACTTGAGCACGCGTTGGGCGACGTGTTCGCCCATGCCGTCGTTGATGCGCCGGCCGGACAGGATCACTTCCGGGTGGTAGCCGATCTGCTGCGCCTTGTGGGTGAGGTAATACGGATCCACGCCGATGCAGTGGCCGCCGACCAGGCCCGGACGGAACGGCAGGAAATTCCACTTGGTGCCGGCGGCGTCGAGCACTTCGCGGGTATCGATGCCGAGGCGATGGAAGATCAGCGCGAGTTCGTTGATCAGCGCGATGTTGAGGTCGCGCTGGGTGTTCTCGATGACCTTGGCGGCCTCGGCAACACGGATGCTGGATGCCTTGTGCGTGCCTGCCGTCACCACGCGGCGATACAGCGCATCGACGAAGTCGGCGACTTCCGGCGTCGAACCGGAGGTCACCTTCAGGATCGTCTCCAGGCGATGCTCGCGATCGCCGGGATTGATGCGTTCGGGACTGTAGCCGGCGAAAAAATCCACGTTGTAGCGGAATCCCGATTCGCGCTCGATGATCGGCACGCACACTTCTTCGGTCGCGCCCGGATACACGGTGGACTCGAACACGACCACGCCGCCGCGAGGTATCGCGCGGCCAACCGTGCGGCTGGCCGCTTCCAGCGGCGCGAGGTCGGGGCGCTTGGCGTCGTCGATCGGCGTCGGTACGGTGACGATGAAGATGTTGCAGGCCGCGAGTTCCGCCGCGTCCGCGCTGAAGGCGAGTTGCGTCGCGGCCTTGAACTCGTCCGCCGTGGTCTCCAGCGTGTGGTCGCGATGCTGCTTCAATTCGGCGATTCGCGCGGCATCGATGTCGAAGCCGAGCGTCGGCAGGTACTTGCCGAAGCCGACCGCCAGCGGCAGGCCGACATAGCCCAATCCGATCACGGCAAGGCGTATGTCCTGCGTGCGTGGCGGGTGGGCAGCTTCCAAGTCGGGCTCGGGCGAAGAGTGGGGCGAAAGTCTAGCAGGTCGACGGAAAATCCCCACGCCGGCGAGCCGCAATCACACGGCGATCCGATCCGAATCGGGATCGCAGCGAGTCAGTCTGGCGATTCGCCACGCTGGATTTTCATCCAGGTTACCGCGGCCAGGGCGAGCAACGCACCGGCAATGAGCAAGCCGAACCAGAACGTGTACCCCTCCGGCGCCACGCCGCGGCCGCCGCCGGGGTCTGTCACGACCGGAACCTCTTGCTGGGTCTTGGGCGCAGCCGCCGCGGGTGTTTGCATCGGCTGGGTCTTCGGTGCGGCCACCGGCGCCGGCTCGGCCGGTTTCTGGTTCGCGGCTACGGGCTTTTGCACGGATGGAGCGGTGGCGGTTGGCGTGGCAATCGCGGGTGCAGGCGTGGGATCCGGCGCGCGGGCGACCGGCCGCATCTTCGATTCGTAGGTTGGCGGCGGAGGCGGTGGTGGCGGCGGTATGGGCGGGGTGGCTGCATGTGCCGCGCCATTTGCGGCATTCGCGCCCTCGGCATTCGCGTTCGTGGACGCCGCTGCGTTGGCTGCGCCGTGTCCAGTCGAGCTGGCCGCGCCCGGCATGGCAATCCCGCCGGTCGCTGCGGAGGAGTTCTGCATTTGCTGGTTCGCTGCGACGAAACCCGACGATTGTTGCTGTACGTCGGTGGACGGCGCGTTCGGGTCAGTCGTGACGACACCCGACGAAGTGACGCCGACGCCCGCGAACGCAGGTGCGCCAATGGCTATCGCTGCCAACGCGGCGAAAAGGTAAGGGAAGAAACGCATCGGCAAGTGCCCGCACAAAACAACACGGATATCTTAGCCGGAATTGGTGGGCAGTACAGGGATCGAACC
>JAFEFD010000410.1 GCA_018240765.1 Pseudomonadota bacterium
AAGCGCCACACCAAGCCGAATCCGCAGGCCAACCAGCCCGGCGGCATCGTCGAGCGCGAGGCTTCCATCAACCTGTCGAACGTGATGCTGTTCAACTCTGCCTCGGGCAAGGGTGAGCGCGTCGGATTCAAGACCCTGGACGACGGTCGCAAGGTGCGCGTGTACCGCGCCAGCGGCGAAGTCGTGGACGCCTGAGGACATGGCCATGGTACGTTTGGAAAAATTCTACAAAGACGAAGTGGTGCCGAAGCTGATGCAGCGTTTCGGCTACGCCAACGTGATGCAGGTGCCGCGCCTGACCAAGATCACGCTCAACATGGGCGTGGGCGAGGCTACCGGCAACAAGAAGATCCTCGAGAATGCGCTCGCGGACATGACCAAGATTGCCGGCCAGAAGCCGGTTGCAACGCTGGCGCGCAAGTCGATCGCGACGTTCAAGATCCGCGACGGCTGGCCGATCGGCTGCAAGGTCACGTTGCGCCGCGCCAAGATGTACGAATTCCTCGATCGCCTGATCAACATCTCGCTGCCGCGCGTGCGCGACTTCCGCGGCGTATCGGGACGTTCCTTCGATGGCCGCGGCAACTACAACATGGGCGTGAAGGAACAGATCATCTTCCCCGAGATCGATTTCGACCAGGTCGACGCGATGCGCGGCATGGATATCGCGGTCACGACCACGGCCAAGAACGACGCGGAAGCCAAGGCGCTGCTCGAAGCGTTCGGCTTCCCCTTCCGCAACTGATTTCCAAGAGACGATTGCAATGGCAAAGACCTGCATGATCATGCGCGAGAAGAAGCGCACGAAAACGGTGAAGAAGTACGCGGCAAAGCGCAAGGAGCTCAAGGCGATCGTGCTCAGCCCGAAATCCTCGTACGAGGAAAAACTGGCCGCGCAGACCAAGCTGCAGAAGCTGCCGCGCGACGCCAGTCCCACGCGCCAACGCAACCGCTGCGAGCTGACCGGCCGTTCACGCGGCGTCTACCGCAAGTTTGCGCTTGGCCGCCACAAACTGCGTGAAGCGACCATGCGCGGTGACGTGCCGGGTCTGCGCAAGGCCAGCTGGTAAGAGAAGAATCAAACGAAATCCATTTCGGATATCGATGCCAAGGAAACGAATCAATGAGCATGACTGATCCCATCGCCGACATGTTTACGCGCATCCGCAACGCCCAGGCCACGGCCCGGCCGACGGTGCGCATGCCGGCTTCCAACGTCAAGGTCGCCATCGTCAAGGTGCTGAAGGACGAAGGTTATGTGCGCGACTTCCAGGTCAGCCGCGACGG
>JAFEFD010000411.1 GCA_018240765.1 Pseudomonadota bacterium
GAATGGATTGCGCCAGGAGCGCCGCAGCCTGGTTCTGCGCCCACGTGAATTGACGATTCTTTGGCGGCCGGATGGCGGTGCCGAACTGAGTTTTTACTTGAACTCTGGAAGTTATGCGACTGTTTTACTGAGAGAAATATTCGATTACCAAGGCCAAGTCTAGGATCGCTTCAGCAGCACGATCGTCGCCCCCGTTCCGCCTTCGGCCGGCTTGGCGGAGGCGAACGCGACCACATCCGCGCGCCGGCGCAGCAGACCGTCGACCAGGCGCTTGAGTACCGGCCCTTCGGCACGCGAACGCAGGCCCTTGCCGTGGATCAGTTTCACGCACAGGCGTCCGTCGCGGCGTGATTGGTCGAGGAATTCCTTCACCGCCGCGCGCGCGACGGCGGCGGTCATCTGGTGCAAGTCGATCTCGTCGCCGATGGAAAACTGCCCGCGCTTGAGCTGGCGCAGCAGGCGCGGCGAGTGGCCGTCCTTGAGGTAGCTCAACTCCTCGCCGACCTCGATCGCGGCCGGATCGATCGCGCTGTCGAGCAGTTCGTCGGAGACATTCGCCTCGTCGCGTCGCGATTGCAGCGGTTCCGGCGCGGGCCTGGGCGAGGTTGCCGGTTCGTCGGAATGCAGACGCCGCACCGGCCCGACCGCCTCGGCGAACAGGCGCAGGTCGTCGTCGCTGATCGTGGTCGGCCGTGATTTGCGCATGTGCCGAGGATACGACAAGCGGCGCGGCTTGATAGAATGCACGGCTTATGCGAGTACTTGTGAGCAATGACGACGGCGTGGACGCCCCCGGCATCCAGATTCTGGCGCAACGCCTGTCGATGATGGGCGAGGTCACCGTGGTAGCACCGGATCGCGACCGTTCCGGTGCCAGCAATTCGCTGACGCTGGATCAGCCGATCCGGGTCAAGAAGCTCGACGATCATCGCTATCGCGTCTCCGGCACGCCGACCGACTGCGTGCATCTGGCATTGTCGGGCCTGCTCGACCACGAACCCGACATCGTCGTTTCCGGCATCAACAATTCGGCAAATCTCGGCGACGACGTGATCTATTCCGGCACCGTGTCGGCGGCGATGGAAGGCCGTTTCCTCGGCCTGCCGGCGATCGCGGTGTCGCTGGTGTCATCCGATCACCTGGGCACGCATTACCACAGCGCCGCGCAGGCGGCGCTATCGATCATGCAGCGGCTGCTGGTCGATCCGTTGCCGGCTGACACCATCCTCAACGTCAACGTGCCGGATCGACCCTGGGCGGAACTGCGCGGATTCGCAGTGACCCGGCTCGGGCGCCGGCACCGCTCTGCCCCGTGCGTGCCGCAGCGCGACCCGCGCGGCCGCCCGATGTACTGGATCGGTCCGGCCGGCGAAGCCGAGGACGATGGCCCCGGCACGGACTTCAATGCTGTACGCGACGGGTTCATCTCGATCACGCCGATTCACGTCGATCTCACGCGATTCCAGGCGCTGGACAAAGTCAGCAGTTGGGTCAGTTCGCTGTCGCTTGAACTTGGCAGCGCCGCATGAACGTCTTTTCCCGTCTCACGCCGGAGGCGCAAGGCCTGGGCATGACGAGCCAGCGCGCGCGCGATCGCCTGATTGCGCGGCTCAGGGAAGAAGGCATCGCCGATCGGCGC
>JAFEFD010000412.1 GCA_018240765.1 Pseudomonadota bacterium
CCCCATTCGCGGTAGGCCGCGCCGAGTTCGGCGACGAAGGCGTTTCGATCTGTATCGAAACGGCGGATGTCGAGGGTCGGGATACGTGCGTTCATTTCACCAATTCTACGGCGTTGGCCAACTCCTGCGCGAGTTTTTGCACTTCCGCAGCGTCCTCGCCTTCCACCGTTACGCGCACCAGCGGCTCGGTGCCGGAGGCGCGCAGCACCACGCGGCCGCGGCCGCGCAAGATGTCTTCCACGCGCCGCAACGCGGTTTGCACGGTAACGGCAGACAGTGCGGCCGGATTCGTCCGCACGTTGAGCATCACCTGCGGCACGCGACGCAGGCTGGCGCGCGCCTGCGCGAGCGTCTTGCCCTGGCGTTGCAAGGCATCGAGCACGAGCAAGGCGCTGACGATGCCGTCGCCGGTCGGCGCATGTTCCAGGCTCAACAGATGCCCGGACGCCTCGCCGCCAAGCACGCCGCCATGTTCCTTGAGCATCTGCAACACATGACGATCGCCGACATTCGCGCGCAGGAATTGCGCCCCAAGTTCGCCGATCGCGCGCTCCACGCCGAAGTTCGTCATCAGCGTACCGACGACCGGCCCATGCAGCGTGCCCCGCGTGCGCGCATCGCGCACGAGGATGTAAAGCAGGTCGTCGCCGTCGGCAAGCTTGCCATTCGCGTCAACCATCTGCAGGCGGTCACCGTCGCCGTCGAAGGCGATGCCGATTGCAGCGCCGCGATCTCGAACCTGCGCCTGCAACGCGGCAATATGCGTGGCGCCACAGTCACGGTTGATGTTCTCGCCATCCGGGCTCACGCCGATCGCATGCACCTGCGCACCGAGTTCGGTGAAAAGTCTTGGCGCGATCTGATAGGTGGCGCCGTGCGCGCAATCAAGGACAATGTGCAGGCCGCGCAGATCCAGATTCGGCGCGACGGCGCGGCAATGCGCCGCATAGCGCTGCGCGGCATCGTCCACGCGCGCGGCCTTGCCGATGCGAGTGGATGGTTCCGGCACGACATCGAGCTCGCGTTCGATTGCCAGTTCCACGGCGTCGCCGAGTTTCTCGCCATTGGCATCGAAGAACTTGACGCCGTTGTCCCAGTACGGATTGTGCGAGGCGCTGATGACGATGCCGCCACTGCCGTGCAGATCGCGGGTGAGGAAGGCAACAGCCGGCGTCGGCATCGGCCCGAGCAGGCGCACGTTCGCGCCCGCGGAAACCAGCCCGGCCTCGAGCGCGGATTCAAGCATGTAGCCGGAAACGCGCGTGTCCTTGCCGATGAACACTGGAGCGACGCTGCCGTTCGCCAGCACGCGGCCCACCGCGCGCCCGAGGCGCAGCATGAATTCCGCGGTGATCGGGTGCTCACCCGCGCGGCCGCGGATGCCGTCGGTGCCGAAGTAACGCTTTTGCATTTACATCGTATACGTGGGTTTGTCGGAACCCAGTATGCCCGCCAGCATCGACTCGATCTTCGTACGCGCCGCTTCGCCGTCGGACGAATCGTTGAACTGCACGCCGATTCCGGCGGCACGGTTACCCTGCGAACCGGCGGGCGTGATCCACACGATCTTGCCGGGAACCGGCAGGCGGTCCTTCTCGTCCATCAGGGTGAGCAGGATGAAGACCTCGTCGCCAAGGTTGTAGTGCTTGGCCGTCGGCACGAACAGGCCGCCACCGCGCACGAACGGCATGTAGGCGTTGTACAAGGCGGTCTTGTCCTTGATCGTCAGCGGCAGGATGCCCTGGCGCGGCATGGCGAGATTGGGTGCGGCCATTGCGATTGCTCCTCGTTACGCGGCCAGAGCCGCCAGCGCGTCCAGAATCACCAGCTCCGTCCGCAGCGGCCCGCGCAATTGTTCGCGGGCGCGGTTGATGCGGTCGAATCCGGCCGATAGCTTGGGCAATTCGGTGGGCGCGGTCAAGGCGCGCGCGCGGTCCTGCAGATGCCGGGCGGCGAACCACAGGCACCGCTCCGGATCGGACTTGCTCCAGCGATTGGCGATC
>JAFEFD010000413.1 GCA_018240765.1 Pseudomonadota bacterium
CGCAGCGGTTCGGCTGGCCGGATCAACTCGAAAAGTTGCTGATCCTCGCGCTGGTGATCGGATTTTTCGTGACCCTGGTGCTGGCCTGGTACCACGGCGAGCGCGGCGCGCAGCGGGTCAGCGGCACCGAGCTTTTGATTCTCGCCCTGTTGCTGGCGATCGGCGGCGGATTGCTGTGGCGCTTCGCGCATGCGCCTGATGCGGCGACCGCCACGTCAGCGCTGGCGGCAACAGCGAGCCGCCCGACTCCTGCGGCACCGGCCAAATCCATCGCCGTACTGCCATTCGTCAACATGAGTGCAGTCAAGGACAACGAGTTTTTCTCCGATGGCGTGTCCGAGGAAATCCTCAACTCGCTGGCGCGCATCCCTGCGTTGAAAGTGGTCGGACGGACATCCTCGTTCCAGTTCAAGGGCCACAACGAAGACCTGCGCGTGATCGGCGAAAAGCTCGGCGTGGCCCATGTGCTGGAAGGCAGCGTGCGCCGCGAGGGTGAGCGCGCACGCATTACCGCGCAATTGATCCGCGCCAGCGATGGATACCACCTGTGGTCGGAAACCTACGACCGCACGCTCAACGACACGCTCGCGGTGCAACTCGACATCGCCGAAAAGGTGGCCGGCGCACTCGATGTGCTGCTGGACGACACGCAACGCAAGCGCATGCGCGATGCGGGGATTTCCAATGTCGATGCCTTCATCCACTACCAGAAAGGCTGGAAGTTGTATGTGGATGCGCATCGTGGCGTTGCCGGCGGCTTGCTCGAAGGCTTGCGCCTCGCGAACGCGGAGTTCGACCAGGCGATCGTGCTGGAGCCGAACTATTCGATGGCGCACTACGCGAAGGCCGACCTGTACGAACACACCTTGATCGATGATGGCACCACGCAGGCGCAACGGCTGGCCGCGCAGCGCGGCGCCTTGCAGACGCTGGAGCGCGCCGCCGCCACCAGTCCGGATGCACAGCAACGCGAATTCGCGCTGGCTGAACGGCAGATGCTCAGCGACGACTGGCGCGGCTTGGCGAACCGATTGTCGAGCGCGCTGGCGCAGCCCGGTTGCAGTGCGCCGAACTGGATGCCGGTGTTTGCCAGCGTGTTCGGCTACGGCGAACAGCTTGAACCCGTGCTGGAGCGCGCGGCCGTCTGCGACCCATTGAACGGGATCACCTGGAATACGCGTGGCTGGGTGGCGCGCGTCATCGGCAAGCCCGATCGTATCGCGTCCATTTACGCTCAGTGGCGCAGCTACAGGCCGGATTTGCCGCCCACCTCGGTGGAATTCCTTGCGCAGGCCATGCTCGGGCGCCAGGACAAATCACAAGCGTTGCCGATCCCGTCGGATAACCTCGATTCGGGTGGTTATGCCATCGCGATGCAGGTGGCGCGGCTGCGTGGAATGGATCGCGCGCAGGCGCATGCCTGGGTTGGCCCGGTCAATCGCGACAAAGGCAACATCCGCGATTGGCAGACCGTGGATCTGACCGAGGCCGCGCTGTTCGGCGATCGCGCGGAAGCCAACCGCCATGCCGCGCTGCTGGACGCGCGCCCGGCCGGCGGCTTGCTGCTCGCCATCGCGACGGGCTACTGCGGTTGCGGCGCGCCGTTCGATCTTGACGCCACGCCGAACTTCAAGGCGCGGCTCGCCGAATCCGGCCTGCCGTGGCCGCCGCCGGTGGCGGTTGCATATCCACCGCTGGCCGGGAATGCCAAACCATGAAATTGCGTCGCCTCGCAGAACATCTCAGGCAGCTGCACTGGACCATGATTGCCGTCGATTTGGTTATCGTCGTGCTCGGCGTGTTCATCGGCATGCAGGCCTCGAACTGGAACGCGGATCGCGAACAGGATCAAAAGTCCGCCGTGTTCACGCAGCGTCTGAAGGCCGACCTGCG
>JAFEFD010000414.1 GCA_018240765.1 Pseudomonadota bacterium
GCCAATGCCGACGTGCTGTTCGATCCGGCACCGGCCATGCGCGTGCGCGCCAGCCAGAACAAGGACACACCGCCGCCGGCCGACACGCCGCTGGGCGAGAATCCGCCGAATGGCGCGATCATCGACTACCGGCTCGCGCGAGCGGCAAAGAACGTCGTGCTGGAAATCCGCGATGGGTCCGGAAATGTCATTCGCCGTTACGCGAGCGACAAGCCCGAAACCACACCGGATGCCGAACGCTATTTCACCGAGTCCTGGACCAAGCCGCCGTTGCAACTGTCCGCTGCCGCCGGCATGCACCGCTTCGCGTGGGATTTGCGCCTGCCGCGCCCGCGCGCCGTGCATTACGACTACGGCATCAATGCGGTATTCCGCGACGGCACGCCAATCGTGCCACAGGGCATGCTCGCCGCGCCCGGCGACTACACGGTGGCGCTGATCGTCGATGGCAGGACGCTGACCGCGCCGCTGAAAGTCGTGCCCGATCCGCGCGTGCCGCTGGATTCCTCCGCAGTCGCGGCGAACCTGGCGTTTGGCACCGAAACGGAAAAGTCGCTCGACCGCGATTTCGTGGCTTTTGGACAGGTTCACGATGTTGGCGCGCAGATTGAAAAACTGGGTGACACCGCGAAGGACAGGTCCGTTGCCGCCGCCCTCGCGAAATACAAGTCGGCCGTCGCGCCGCTGCAATCCGGCGAAGGCGCCGACAGCGAGAACCTCGGCGACATCGGCGGCGTGCTTTCTTCGATCGCCGGCGATCTGGAGGGCAGCGACCGTGCGCCGACGCAACCGCAACACGAGGTTGTTGCTGCGGCGGATGCGCGCCTGGATCGCGCGCTCAAGCGTTGGGACAGTGTGCAGAAAGGCGAACTGGCCGCGCTGAATGCCGCGCTCAAATCCGCTGGTAATGCAGAAATTCGCGTGCCCGCCGCTGATCAGGTGCGACTGCACGATGCGCCAGAAGGCAAAGATCTGCCCTAGATCCGCGGCGAATACGCCGCGGATACTTCACGGCAAAGCAGGGCGTCGAATTGGCGATCATGCTTGCAGTTGTGACTGGCATACAGCCATAATCGCTTCGGGGATTACAGGCATGGGAATGTCCTGCAACTGAAGCCGCACCGTCGTTGCGCTGGAGCGCACACGCTGGCGCAATCACAATCTGGGGTTCCAATGAAGACGAAGATTCTGTCGGCCGCGATAGCGGCCGCGCTGGTATTGGGCGCGAGCGATTTGCGTGCCGGCAACCCGCTGGCACAGCCGGCACGACCGGCCGATACCAAGGGGGCGACCCAGCAGTTGCCGTCCTTGCTCGACTTGCAGATGGATACTTATCGCAGCGCCGGCGACGAACACAAATTCATCGTGTCGCGCGATTCGAAGTACCGCCGTGCGGCATCGTCCGGCAAGGCGGTGGACTACGAAACGTTCAGCCTGGTCCGGATGGCGACCGGAAA
>JAFEFD010000415.1 GCA_018240765.1 Pseudomonadota bacterium
ATCCCCGACTACCGCAAGTATCCGGACGTGCGCTTTCCGGCATTCATGCGCGATGCGGCGCGCGCGGTGGCGTGGGTGCGCGCGCATGCTGCCGAATTCGGTGGCGACCCTCGGCACATTTATGTTATGGGCCATTCTGCCGGCGGCCAGATCGCTGCCCTGCTCGCCTGCGACCAGCGTTATCTTGGAGCAGTCGGAATGAAGCCGCGCGATCTCGCCGGCATGATCGGGGTGGCCGGAGCCTATGCGTTCCTGCCCTTCGTCGACGACGAGCCGGAAATCTTCGGCGACGACGCGAAAGGCCGCTACGATTCGCAGCCGATCAACTTCGTCGACGGCGACGAACCGCCCATGCTGCTGCTGCAAGGCACCGACGACGACGAAGTGCAGCCGAGCAATGCGCAGGCGATGGCCGAGCGCGCGCAGGCAATGGACGGCACGGCGACGTTGAAGCTGTATCCGGATGTCGGCCACAACGCGATCCTGCTCGCGCTCGCGCGCGGACGCCAGGCCCACATCCCGACCCTGCACGACATCCTCGTCTTCATCGGCAAGACGGACGCCGCCGCAAGCGTGGCGGCGTCCTCAACTCAGTGAGCTGACTGGGCTTCGATCCAGCTTGCCAATTCGCTCTCGCCGACATGCCCGCGCAGGGCCGCGCACTGGCGAGCGCCTTCCAGCGATTGCGCCAGACTGCGTTCGCCGCCGATCAGGTTCTTGATGCGCGGGGCGAAGAATTTTTCCAGTTCGGCCGCCTGCGCGTCCGAACAACGGCCACCGGCCACCATGCGCGGCAGGTAGCCCTGGGCCAGCGGCGGCAGGCGTTGGCGCACGGCGTCGTAGTGCGCCTGGAACCACTGCCAGAACGCGGCGCGGTTTTCCGGTTCGCCGGCATTCGACGCGTAGATGTAACGCAATTCGCCGACGCCGACGGCGGGCGTCAGTCCGTAGTCGCGCGCGCGTTCGCCCAGTTTCGGATCGCGCGTCGCGCCGAGTGCGGCCAGAAGGACGTAACGATCGTGGGTCTGGTGGTTGGTCGCAAGCTCGGCGAGCACGGCATCGAAGGCGGGCGCGCCGGCATCCTGCACCGTCGCGGTGAGCGCAGCCTCGAGCAATTCGGGATCGGCGCGAGTCAAGTCCACCTTGCCGCCAGCGTCCAGGCCGAGCGCGGCGCGGCCTTGCGCAACCAGCTCACGGCGCACGGCCGGATCGCGAATCTGCAAACCCAGCAGTTCGACGAGATCATTGCGCATGTCGGTCGTGTCGATGCCCTCGCCAACGCGATGGCGGAAACCCAGCTGCTGCAAGCGCGGCGCATACAGGCGCGCGACGTAGGCATCGAGCGCCGGCCGCGTGGCGGCAGTGGCGACGTGCTCGCGGATCCAGCGCACGCTACCGAGCAAGGCGGTGGCCACTTGCGGCGCGTCGGACTTCGCCAGCACCGGCAGCGCATCGAGCACGGCCGCCACCGGCGCTTCGCCGCGGCGAAATGCGCTGCCGATCGCGTCGGCGTAGATCATCTGCTCGTCGGGCCGCAAATTGGCAACCGCACCACCCAGCGCGCGCAGGGCGGCGTCTTCCATCGCGAAGCGGTAGTAGCCTGCGGCATCGGCATTGGGCAGATACCAGTCGGCACAGCCGCCACCGACGGCGAATTCCTGTTTCGGCTTGTCCAGCAGGAAGCACTGCGTCGAAGACGCATTGCCGCGGCCGAATCGTGCGCACACCGGAACGCTCCAGCGGTTGCTGTCGGTCGACAGCACGCCGTAAGGCAGGTAGCGACTTTGGCTGAGTTCGAGCGTGGCCTTGTCCCTGGCGCATTTGAGCTGCGCATGCACCAACGGGATGCCCGGCTGGTCGAGGAAGCTGCGCATCGCGGATTTCAGCGTCTCGCCCTTGCCACTGACTGCCGCAATGGTGTCGATCAGATCGTTCGAACTGCCGCTGCCGAAGGCGTGGCTCGCCAGATACTCGTGCATGGCCTTGCGAAACGTATCCTCGCCCAGCCACTCCTCGAACATGCGCAACACGGCCGCACCCTTCTGGTAGGTGATGCCATCAAACGCGTTTTCGATGTCACCACGTTCAGTGATCGGCTGGCGAATCCTGCGCGCGGACAACAAACTGTCGCTGCCCATCGCACCCAGCGTTCCGCGCAGGCGGCCCAGGTCGCCGTGGAATTCCGGCTTGAGCGCGACCGTTTCCTTGCCCTGCGCCCAGGTCGCGAACGCCTCGTTGAGCCAGATGTCGTCCCACCACGGCACGGTGACGAGATCGCCGAACCACTGATGCGCCACTTCATGCGCGGTGACGTTGAAACTGCTGCGATACAAATCGGCCGGACTGTTCGCATCCAGGCGCAGCAGGACATCGCGATACACGATCAGACCTGCGTTCTCCATCGCGCCGGCATTGAAATCCGGCGCACCGAGCAGGTCGAGCTTGTCGAACGGATAGGCGATGCCGGTGTAGTCCTCGAAATATTCCACGATCGCGGGCGTCTGGCCGAGTATCCATTTCAGTTGCGCGCCGGTGCCGCGCGGACCGATCGCGCGCAGCGGAACAGGATTCTTGCGCACGTTGTTCGGCGGAATCGGCGGCGCATCGACGATATCCCAAGGACCGACCGCGAAAGCGACGAGGTAGGTCGGCAACGGCTTGGTCGTCGCGTATCGGATCGTCTTCCATTTGCCATCGGATGAATCGGTTGCGCCGCTGGGCAGCGTGTTGGCGACGGCGGCTTCGCCCTTGGGCACCGTCAGGGTGACATCGAACGGCGTCTTGAAGCGCGGCTCGTCGAACCCCGGGAATGCGTTGCGTGCGCTGATCGATTCCATCTGGGTGACGGCATAGCTGTCATTACCGACCTTGACCTTGTACAGGCCTTCGAGGCGGGTGTTGAATGGCGCCGAGTAGACGAACGCGAGTTCGACCGTTTGCGCGGGCAAGCTGGCGCCGAACGACACCTTGGCAACGCCATCCTTTTCGGCCGTATAGACGGCCTTGTGGGTCACGCCGGCTGCGTCAACGACATCGACGCGGGTGACATCAAGATCCTGGCCGTGCAGCCAGATGTGATCGGCAGCATTGGTGAGTTTCACCTGGATGCGCACGTCGCCGCTGAAGCGATCCGTGCGTGGATCGATCTTCAATCGCAACGTGTAGTGCAGCGGCGCCGCGTCCGCGGGCAGCTTGCCGGTGGGAACCGGCTCCGCCACGGCACCAGCCGCGGCGAAAGCCAGCAGGATCATGAGAACAGTGCGCATGCGGTTGCCTTGGAAACGGGGCGGCAAGCTAAACATGCGCGCCAGTCGGTGACAAGGGCGCCAAGTCATGGCGCGCTTGCCGTTGGTTCATGCTGCCAGCGCCGGCGCAATGGAAGGTTGCGCCGCCACCGATTGCTCGACCGTCACCGCAACCGCGTGCATGACGGCAGCGATGCGCACGGCGCTTTGCACCGCCTGCGCGGACACGCCATGCTTGCGCAGGGTCTTTTCGTGCGAACCCACGCATGCGCCGCAGCCGTTGATCGCCGACACCGCGAGCGAACACAGCTCGAAGTCGAGCTTGTCGCAACCCGGATTCGCCATCGCGTTCATGCGCAGTCCGGCGCGCAGCGTGGCGTATTCCTTGTCTTCGACCTGGTGCGTAAAGCGGTAGTAGATGTTGTTCATCGCCATGATCGCGGCCGCTGTGCGCGCGCCATCGAGGTCCTGCGTGCTGGCGGAACGCGCCGCTTCGGTTTCGATGGCTGATACCAGTGGCGCATGGCGCGACGCAATGGCGCTGGCCAGCGCGACGAGTCCAATCTGTTTTTGCGTCAACCCCGGCGCACCGGCTTCCGCGAGCACGGATTCCAGATTCAGGCGCAAATCGCGGGCGTAGTCGGGAATGCGGGATTTGATTTCGGAAAGTGACATCGTGATTTCTCCTGGGTTGTCGCGCCGGCGCAAGGGCCGGCGCGACGGGTGGATCAGGCAGCCTTCAGCGTCTGCTCGCCCTGCTGCCAGTTGCACGGACACAATTCATCCGTTTGCAGCGCGTCGAGCACACGCAACACCTCGGCCGGATTGCGGCCAACGCTGCCGTCGGTGACGTAGGCGAAGCGGATCACGCCTTCCGGGTCGACCAGGAAGGTCGCGCGCTTGGCCACGCCTTCTTCCACGTCGAGAATGCCGAGCGCGGTGGTCAGGCGCTTGGCCGTGTCGGCCAGCATCGGGAATGGCAGGTTGCGCAGGTCCTTGTGATCCTTCCTCCACGCCAGATGCACGAACTCGCTGTCGGTGCTGGCAGCCAGCACCTGGCAATCGCGATCCGCGAACTGCGAGTTCAAGTCGCCGAAGCCCTTGATTTCGGTCGGGCAGACGAAGGTGAAGTCCTTGGGATAGAAGAACACCAGCGTCCACTTGCCCTTGTAGGTCTTGTTGTCGATGGTGGCGAAGGCCTTGTCCAGGCTGTCGATGGAAACGGTGGCCTTGAGGTTGAATTCGGGGAATCTGTCGCCGACGGTAAGCATGCTGATCTCCTGATGGTTGGGAATATGGTCCGGTGGACGCCCGATCAAGATAGGAACGCTCGAGCCATCATTCAAATTGATTGCTGGTATAATCTCGATAGGTTTCGTCTATTTATTGGAGAACCTCATGAACCTGCGCGACCTGCGCTACCTCGTCGCCCTGTCCGAACACCGGCATTTCGGCCGCGCGGCCGCCGCGAGTTTCGTCAGCCAGCCGACCCTGTCCACGCAGATCAAGAAGCTCGAGGATGAACTCGGCGTGGCCCTGGTCGAACGCACGCCGCGCAAGGTGCTTCTGACCGAGGTCGGTCGCGAAATCTCGCAACGCGCGCGCGAAGTGCTCAACGAGGTCGACCAGATCAAGGCGATCGCACGACGCACGCTCGATCCGGAATCGGGCACCGTCCGCCTGGGCATCTTCCCGACACTGGGGCCGTACCTTTTGCCTCACATCGTGCCGCAGATTCGCGAACGCTTCCCGCGTCTGGTACTGCTGCTGGTCGAGGAAAAAACCGAGGTTCTGTTGCGCCTGCTGCGTGAGGGCAAACTTGACGCCGCCGTGCTGGCCTTGCCCGTTCACGACGATCAGCTGCATACCGAGTTCCTGTTCGAGGAACCCTTCGTGCTGGCTGCACCGCTGGACCACCCATTGGCGCGACAAAAGTCGCTCAAGCTCGAAGACCTTGAAGACGAGAGCCTGCTCCTGCTTGACGACGGCCATTGCCTGCGCGACCAGGCGCTGGAGGTGTGTCACCTGTCCGGCGCGAGCGAGAAATCCGGCTTCCGCGCCACCAGTCTGGAAACGCTGCGCCAGATGGTCGCGGCCAATGTCGGCATCACCTTGCTGCCCACGCTGTCCGTGCAACCGCCGGTGGCGCAACCGGACAACGTGCGCCTGGTGCCGTTTCGTGGCCGCGCGCCTAGCCGGCGCATCGCGATGGTGTGGCGCAAGAGTTCGGCGCTGGCCGCGTTCCTGAAGATATTCGCCGACGAATTCCGGCAACTGCCGAAATCCTTGCTGGATGCACGCAAGGCTGGCGGCTTGGCCGCGTGAAGATAGGTTTTATCTATCGTATTGATCGGAACAATCAATTTAATTCCACCCCGGACGCGCGTTACGCTGACGCAGTCCGGCGCGCAGCGCCCGGTCGCAACTTCCCAACTCGAGGTGTGTCATGAGCAACCTGAAAGGCTCCAAGACCGAACAAAGCCTGAAAGACGCGTTCGGCGGCGAATCGATGGCGAACCGCCGTTACCTGTATTTCGCGCAGAAGGCCGACGTGGAAGGCTACAACGACGTCGCCGCCGTGTTCCGCTCGACCGCCGAAGGCGAAACCGGCCACGCGCACGGGCACCTGGAATATCTCGAACAGTGCGGCGACCCGGCAACCGGCTTGCCGTTTGGTGCCACCCGGGAAAACCTGAAGACGGCGATCGCCGGCGAAACCCACGAATACACCGACATGTATCCGGGCATGGCCAAGACCGCACGCGACGAAGGCTTCGGCGAAGTCGCCGACTGGTTCGAGACGCTGGCCAAGGCGGAGCGCTCGCACGCGAACCGCTTCACCAAGGCGTTGAACGAACTCGTTTGATCGTGTATTCCCTTCTCCCGTCCGCGGGAGAAGGGTTTCTTCGCCGCCAGGGATTTCCGAACATGGCAGACGACCGCACATCCACGCGCGAAGGCAGCCTCGAAGCGCCAACGCGGCATCCGCTGGATTGGAAGAATCCACAGTTCTACGACCCGACCGCGCTGGACGCCGAACTGGAGCGCGTGTTCCACATCTGCCATGGCTGCCGGCGCTGCGTGAGCCTGTGCCAGGCGTTTCCGACGTTGTTCGACCTGGTCGATGAATCCTCGACCATGGAAGTCGATGGCGTGGCGAAATCCGACTACGCGAAAGTCGTCGACCAGTGCTACCTGTGCGACCTGTGCTACCAGACCAAGTGTCCGTATGTGCCGCCGCATCCATGGAATGTCGATTTCCCGCATGTGATGCTGCGCGCCAAGGCGGCCGCGCATCGTCGCGGCGAAACCAAGACGAGCGCGAAGATTCTTTCCTCGACCACAACTGTCGGCAAGCTGTCGACGATCCCGGTCGTGGTCGAGGTCGTGAATGCCGCCAACCGCAACGGACTCGGGCGCAAGCTGCTGGAAAAAACCCTCGGCGTGGATCGCGATGCGCGCATACCGACATACACGTCGCGCACCGCGCGCAAACGCCTGAAGAACCTCGATGGCGCCGGCGACGCGCAGGCTGCCGGCCGCACCCGCGGCAAGGTGGCGATCTTCGCCACGTGTTACTGCAACTTTTCCCAACCCGAACCGGTGGAGGATCTCGCCGCCGTGCTGCGCCACAATGGCGTCGTCGTGAAACTCGTCGAGCGCGAGGTTTGCTGCGGCATGCCCAAGCTCGAGCTCGGCGATCTGGAATCCGTGGAAAAGTATAAAAAGCAGAATATCCCGGTGCTGGCAAATGCCGTTCGCGACGGCTGGGACATCAGCGCGACGATTCCCTCGTGCGTGCTGATGTTCAAGCAGGAACTGCCGCTGATGTTCCCGGACGATGAAGACGTGCAGCTGGTGAAGCGCCACATCTTCGATCCGTTCGAATACTTGTGGCAGCGGCACCAGGCCGGCTTGCTGAAGACCGATTTTCCGAATGCGCTCGGCAAGATCGCCTACCACGCGCCCTGCCATCAACGCGTGCAGAACATCGGACCGAAAACGCGCGACGTGTTGGCGCTGATCCCGGGTACGGAAATCCAGACCATCGAACGCTGCTCAGGCCATGATGGCACCTACGGCGTGAAGGCGAAGACCTATGCGTTTTCGCGCAAGATCGCCAAGCCGGTGGAAGCGCGCGTGGAGCAGATCGCACCGGCGCATTTCGCCAGCGACTGCCCGATGGCGGCGAGCCATATCGCGCATGGCCTGCACGACAAGCCGCCGGCGGAAAATCCGATCGGGTTGCTGCGCAAGGCCTACGGAATCTGAAGATGCAAAAGCTCGCGCCATCCGACCTGCTCACCCTCGAGGCCTACGCACGCGAGCGTCCCGCGTTCCGCGCGCGCGTGCTCGCGCACAAGCAGGCGCGCAGCGTGCGCCTGGGCGCGCATCTGACCCTGCTGTTCGAGGATCGCCTGACGATCCAGTACCAGGTCCAGGAAATGCTGCGCATCGAGCGCATCTTCGAGCAAGCCGGGATTCGCGACGAGCTCGACGCCTACAATCCGCTGATCCCGGATGGCGCGAACCTCAAGGCCACCTTGCTGATCGAATACACCGACGCTGGCGAGCGCGCGCGCAAACTCGTCGAATTGCACGGCATCGAACACCGCATCGCGCTGACCATTGGCGATCTTGCGCCCGTCTTCGCAATTGCGGACGAGGATCTGCCGCGCAGCACCGAATCCAAGACCTCGGCCGTGCACTTCTTGCGCTTCGAGTTGCCGTCCGCGCACGTCGAGGCATTCAAGCGCGGCGATGCGGGCGGACTCGCCATCGATCATCCCGCCTACACGGGCGAGACAAAACTGGGCGCATCCACGCGCGCGGCGCTGGCCGCGGACCTCGACTGATTCTGGCTAAGGACAACCGGCTGGCGATTTTCCAATCGCCGGTCGGCAACGTGTCGTGTCGATGCCGACCTGCTCGCGCGCTCGTCCCGCAGCGCCGAGATCGACGCGGCTCACCGCAAACGTGCGCACGTAGGTCTGGCCCTCGAACACGGCGGTGAATTGCCACACGCCGGCAGGCGCATCCGCTGGCAACGCGTATTGCCAGTCGAACGCGGTGCCGGAATAGAACGGCGACGGCAGATTCTGGCTGGCAAGGTCGAAATCCCATTGCTCGAATATGCTGCCATCCGGTCGCAGGATGCTGAAATTCGTCACTTCGCCATTGCGCTGGTCGCGCCA
>JAFEFD010000416.1 GCA_018240765.1 Pseudomonadota bacterium
TCGGCGAGGTCGTCGCCGATGTTCTTGCCGAGCGTGCCGGCGTCCGAAACATAGTCGAGCACGTCGTCGGCGATCTGGAAGGCGAAACCCAGGTTCAATCCGTAATCCGCCAGCGCCTGTTCCTGCGCGGCGGACAATCCACCGAGCAAGGCTCCAAGGCGCGTCGCGGCGGCGAACAGCACCGCGGTCTTGCGCTCGATCACGCGCAGGTAGGCGGCTTCGTCGACGTCGGGGTTGTGGATGTTGAGAAGTTGCAGCACCTCGCCTTCGGCAATGCGATTGGTGGTATCGGCGAGGATGCGCATCACGCGCATGTCGTTCGCCTCGACCATCATCTGGAACGCGCGCGAATACAAAAAATCGCCGACCAGCACGCTGGCCGCGTTGCCCCACAACGCGTTAGCGGTCTTGCGTCCGCGGCGCAGGTCGGACTCATCGACGACGTCGTCGTGCAGAAGGGTAGCGGTGTGAATGAACTCGACCACCGCGGCGAGCAGGACGTCGTGCTCGCCCTTGTAGTCAGCGGCCTGCGCGGCGAGTAGCACCAACATCGGGCGCAGACGCTTGCCGCCACCGCCCACAATGTGTTCGGCGATCTGGTTGACCAGCACGACATCGGACGCGAGCCGCGCGCGGATCAGCGCATCGACTTGTCCCATGCCGGGCGCCGCGAGGGCTTGCGCCGCGGAAAACCGAGTTGGCGGCGAGTTCAATTCGGGCAAGGCAATGACCATGAGACGCGATTATAGCGGGCCGTCATCGGTGTTTTCCTACACTGCGCCGCGACCCTTTCCGGCAGCGGCCGTGCGGCGCCCGCATGTTATGCTTTCGGCCACTCGAAACAGCGCATATTGCAAGGTGAAGTCATGGCACGTGGCATCAACAAGGTCATCCTCGTCGGCAACCTCGGCGGCGATCCGGAAACCCGCTACACGCCCAGCGGCACGGCGATCACCAGCATCCGCCTCGCCACGTCAGAATCGTGGAAGGACAAGCAGACCGGCGAAGCGCAGGAGCGCACCGAATGGCATCGCGTGGATTTCTTCGGGCGCCTGGCCGAAATTGCCGGCGAATACCTTAAGAAGGGCCGGCAGGTCTACATCGAAGGCAAGCTGCGCACCGACGAATACGAAAAAGACGGCGTCAAGCGCTGGTCGACCAAGATCATCGCCGACGAGATGCAGATGCTGGGTGGCAAGGAAGGCGGTGGCAGCGGCGGCGGTGAAGGCGGTTCTGGCGGCGGTTACAGCCGTGAACGCGGCCCCGCACGCGGCCCGCAGTCCGCGCCCGCACGCGGCGCACCCGCGGCACCCGCAGCGGGCGGCGACAATTTCGACGAGGATGAGATTCCGTTCTGAAAAGCAGATAGCATGTATCCTTCTGACCGGCAACCGGGGAGATTGCGGTGTCCGATTCGTCCGCAAGGTTTTCGCCGAGTCGTCGCGAGGTATTGCGCGGCATAGGTCTGGTCGCCGGTGGCGCAGCGATGTATCGCGCGATGACCGCGCTGGGTGTGACGCGCGAATCGAAATACACGGGTCCCGTCGATCTTTCCGGTGCGCCGCGCGGCGCGTCGGTGCTGATCCTCGGCGCGGGACTGGCGGGCATGACGGCAGCCTACGAATTGCGTCGCGCCGGCTACCGTGTCCAGGTGCTCGAGTACAACGCGCGACCGGGCGGACGCAACTGGACGCTGCGTGGCGGCGATGAATTCGTCGAGTTGGGTGGCGCGCGCCAGCATTGCGAGTTCGACAAGGGTCTGTACATCAACCCGGGCCCGTGGCGCATTCCGTATCATCACGAAAACCTGCTGCACTATTGTCACGAACTCGGGGTTGCGCTCGAGCCGTTCGTGCAAGTCAACTACAACGCGTACATGCATAGTCCCGATGCATTCGGCGGCAAGCCGCAACGCTATCGTGCGATCAAGGCCGACTATCAGGGATCTGTCGCCGAGTTGCTGGCCAAGGTAACCACACAAGGCGCACTGGACCAGGAATTGACGCGCGAAGATCGCGAAAAGCTGCTGGAATCGTTGCGTAGCTGGGGCTATCTGGATCAGAAATTCGGTTACGTTCGTGGTGAGGGCAGTAGTGCAATCCGTGGCTGGGAAAAGGATCCGGGCGGCGGGCTCTCCGGTAAGCCGGTACCTTCGCAACCGCTGACTTCGAAGCAACTGCTCGATTCACGGTTGTGGCAAACCTTGTTCCTGGCGGACCTGTACGAATTCCAGACCACGCTGTTCCAGCCGGTTGGCGGCATGGGCCGCGTCGGCGAGGCATTTGGACGCGAATTGGGCGATACCATCCGCTACCACGCCAAGGTCACGCGCATCGCGCAGGATGAGCACGGCGTCACCGCCTACTACGAGGACGCAACGCGCCCCGGCGCCACGCTCCAGGCGCGCGCCGACTGGTGCTTGTGCACGATTCCGCTATCGATCCTTGGGCAGATTCCGATGAACGTCGGCAGTGCGATGGCCGATGCGATCGCGGCGGTGCCGTACGCGGCCTTGGTGAAAGTCGGCCTGCAATTCAAGCGCCGCTTCTGGGAACAAGACGAACGCATTTTTGGCGGCATCAGTTACACGAACATGCCCATTTCCCAGATCAGTTATCCCTCTTCGGATTTCTTTTCACGCGGCAAGGGTGTGTTGCTGGGTGCGTATATCTGGGATGCACA
>JAFEFD010000417.1 GCA_018240765.1 Pseudomonadota bacterium
ATCCTGAGGAGATTTCCCCGTGAGCAATTACAAGGTCGGTTATCTGGTCGGCAGCCTGGCGAAGGCTTCGATCAACCGGAAATTGGCGAAAGCGCTTGCCAAACTTGCCCCTGCCAATCTGGCACTGCATGAAATCGCGATCGGCGAGTTGCCGCTGTATAGCTACGATTACGATGCCGACTATCCCGAGGTCGCACGGCGGTTCAAGAAAGCGATCGCCGATGTCGACGCCGTGCTGTTCGTCACGCCGGAATACAACCGATCGATACCCGGAGCGCTGAAGAACGCGATCGACTGGGCCAGCCGCCCGTGGGGTACGAATGCTTTCACCCGCAAACCATCCGGCGTGATCGGAACATCCCCTGGCGCGATCGGTACGGCGCTGGCGCAGCAGCAAGTTCGCACCGTCTTGTGCTTCAGCAACTCGCCGCTGATGAACACGATGGAAGCCTACGTCCAGTTCACGCCCGGACTGATCGACGACGACGGCAACGTGAGCGAGCAGCGTGTTGCCGATTTCCTGCGCAAGTACATGCAGGAATTCGCCATTTTCGTCGAGCGCGTGCTGATGGTGCTGCCACGCGAAGGCTGAGACGAATTCGTGGAACAGGGTGTGCGAAAGGCGATGAACCGGGTTGTTATTGCCCTGCCCGGCGCGCCGCGAAAAAACCGCGCAGCAAGTCCGCCGATTCGTCCGCGCACAGGCCGCTTTCAACTTCCACGCGATGATTGTGGCGATTCGAAACCAGCGTATCGAACACGCTTCCGGCCGCGCCGGTCTTCGGATCGTCCGCGGCGTACACGACCCGCGCCACGCGCGCATGCACGATGGCGCCCGCGCACATGACGCAGGGTTCCAGGGTCACGTACAAGGTCGATCCCGGGTAGCGATAATTGCGCAGGCGTTGGCCCGCGTCGCGCAGTGCCATGACTTCCGCGTGCGCAGTCGGATCATTGCCGCCGATACTTTGGTTCCAGCCTTCGCCGACGATTGCACCGTCATGAACCAGCACGGCGCCGACCGGGACTTCGGCATGCGCATCGGCGGCGTGCCGCGCAAGCTCCAACGCGCGGCGCATGAAGCGTTCGTCGTCGGCGCCGAACGTGCCGCTCACGTCATTCCCACTCGATCGTGGCTGGCGGTTTGCCGCTCACGTCGTAGACCACGCGCGAGATGCCGCGCAGCTCGTTGATGATGCGGTTGGAAACCTTGCCGAGAAATTCGTACGGCAA
>JAFEFD010000418.1 GCA_018240765.1 Pseudomonadota bacterium
CGCATTCCCGATCCACTGCTTACGGAGCTCGTCCACGCATGAACGGCGGCATCGATGTCCTGCAGCTGGCGCTCAACGCCAGCCTGTTCGTCAAGATCGTCATGGCGATCCTGATCGTGTTCTCGGTCCTGTCGTGGGTGATCATCTTCCGCAAGATGAACGTGCTCAACCGCGCGATGAAGGGTGCGGACGATTTCGAGGAGCGTTTCTGGTCCGGCGCCGATCTGGCTGGATTATTCCGGGATGTCACCGCCAACGGCGACCGCGTGACCGGCATCGAGAGCATCTTCGAGGCGGGCTTTCGCGAATTCGCGCGCCTGCGTCAGCGCCGCCACATGGATCCGCGCACGATCCTGGAAGGCGCGCAGCGCGGCATGCGCGTGGCGCAAAGCCGCGAATTGGATCGGCTCGAACAGAACCTGGAGTTCCTCGCCAACGTGGGCTCCATAAGCCCCTACGTCGGACTGCTTGGCACGGTAGCCGGCATCATGGTCGCGTTCGTGGGCCTTGCGAACGTGAAAGAGGCGACCATCGCGATGGTCGCACCGGGTATCTCGGAGGCCCTGATCGCGACCGCAATGGGTTTGATCGCGGCGATCCCGGCGGTGTGGGCCTACAATCGCTACTCGAACAAGGTCGAGCGGATTCTCAGCCGCTACGACACGTTCGTTGAGGAATTCTCCTCGATCCTGCAACGCCAGGCTCACCTGGATGAGACCTGACCCCGCTGTCCTGCCTCATTCGTTGAAAGCATCGCCATGCAAGTGACCGGTCGCACCCGCAAGCGCCGCAAGCTCAAGTCCGAGATCAACGTCGTGCCCTATATCGACGTCATGCTCGTGCTGCTCATCATCTTCATGGTCACCGCACCGCTGCTGAACCTTGGCGTCGACATCCAGTTGCCGCAATCGGCGGCCAAGGCCGTGCAGGCGAACAGCGAGCCGGTCGTGATCAGCGTGGACAAGGACGGCAATCTGTACCTGACCCTGGGCACCGCAAAGCGCGAGAGCATCGATGCGGACAACCTCGTGCGCAAGGTCACCGCTTTCGTGCACCAGAACCCGCACGTGCCGGTCTTGATCGCCGGCGACGATCGCGCCAGCTACGGGCAGGTATACGCGATTTTGCCGGCACTGCAGCAGGCGGGCGTCGCCAAGGTCGGTCTGATGAGCCAGCCGGTGCAGCAGCCCAAGCGCTGACGACGGCCATGGAAAGCTTTGGCGACAAGTTGCGCGCATGGATCCTGGCGGTGCTGGTGCATCTGGGCGTCGTCGCGCTGCTGTTCGCCGGCTTGCTGTGGACGACCACGACGCGACCGCTCAGCTTGCCCGGGCCGATCATCGAGGCGGAACTCGTCGGCATCAGCGCAGCGCCGAAAGCCGCCGCGCCGCGGCCATCC
>JAFEFD010000419.1 GCA_018240765.1 Pseudomonadota bacterium
ATCGACTTGACCATCTTGCGCGTGACCACGTGCGGGGCCTTGGCGCTGGGGATCAGCACCGCGCCGATGACGAGGTCGGCGGTCATGAGTTCGCGCGCAACGGTTTCCTCGTACGGATACAGTGCGGTGATGTTCGGAGCGATGTTCATCATTTCGCGCAGGCGGTCAGGGCGTTTTTCGAACACGATCACGTTGGCACCCGCGGCAGCGGCGAGTTCCGCCGAGTTACGACCGGCCGCGCCGGCGCCGAACACGATGACCTTGCCGCGCTCGGTCGAGGGCAAGCCGCCAAGCAGCTTGCCCTTGCCGCCAGCCGGCTGATGCAGCAGGTGCGTACCTATCTGGGTGGCGATACGGCCGGCAATGATGGACATCGGCGCCAGCAGCGGAAGCGAACCGTCGGCTTCTTGCACGGACTCGAACGCGATTCCGGTAAGGCCGATTCCAAGCAGGCTCTTGGTAAGCTTGGGATCCGGCGCAAGGTGCAGGTAGCAGAACAGCAGGTGATCCTTGCGCAACAGCTTGAGGTCGCCGGCGATCGGTTCCTTGACCTTGACGATGAGTTCGCCCGAGTCGTAAAGCTTTTTCGCGGTCGCGGCGATCTTGACCCCGACGCGACGGTATTCATCGTCGGAAAAGCCGCTCTTGGCGCCAGCGCCTTCCTGCACGAACACTTCATGGCCGTGGCGGACGAGATCGGCGCAGGCGGCGGGAACGAGGGCGACGCGGCCCTCGAGGGTCTTGGTTTCGGAAGGAACACCGATGCGCATGGATGACTCCGGAGTTTGGATGGGTTCTCGGGCTTGATTCGGATCGCAAGTCACCCCATGCTTCGGGTTCCCTTGCGCTCCGGCGATTCCCGAAATTATACACATGAGCACCCCCAAACATTCGCGCCTGATCATCCTCGGTTCCGGTCCCGCCGGTTACACCGCCGCCGTCTACGCGGCACGCGCAAACCTGAAGCCGACCCTGATCACCGGCCTGCAGCAAGGCGGCCAGTTGATGACCACGACCGATGTCGACAACTGGCCGGGCGATGTCGAAGGCCTGCAGGGCCCGGGTTTGATGGAACGCATGCAGAAGCATGCCGAGCGTTTTGCCACGGACATGGTTTTCGACCATATCCACACCGCGGACTTGTCGCGCCGACCGTTTCGACTGGTCGGCGACAACGGTGAATACACGGCCGACGCGCTCATCATCGCCACCGGCGCGACGGCGAAATACCTCGGCATCGCGTCCGAGGACAAGTTCAAGGGCCAGGGCGTCTCCGCCTGTGCGACCTGCGACGGATTTTTCTTTCGCGACCAGCACGTCGCCGTGATTGGCGGCGGCAACACGGCGGTCGAGGAAGCGCTGTATCTTGCGAACATCGCTGCCAAGGTCACCGTCGTGCATCGTCGCGACAAGTTCAAGGCCGAGAAGATCCTGCAGGACAAGCTCTTCGCCAAGCAACAAAGTGGAAAAGTTGAAATCGTCTGGAATCACCATGTGGACGAGGTGTTGGGCGATGCCACCGGCGTCACCGGCGTGCGCATCAAATCCATGCTGGACGGCAGCCCGCGCGACATCGCCATCACCGGCCTTTTCGTTGCCATCGGTCACACACCGAACACCGCGTTGTTCGACGGACAGCTCGCGATGAAGAACGGCTACATCACGATCAAGACCGGACTGGACGGCAGCGCCACGGCGACCAGCGTGCCCGGCGTATTCGCCGCCGGCGATGTTGCGGACCAGGTCTATCGACAGGCCGTGACCTCGGCCGGATTCGGCTGCATGGCGGCGCTGGATGCGGAGAAGTACCTCGACAAGCTTGGACTTGCAGGCTGAAAAGGCTGTGCCGAATCTGACCGCGCGCTTCCATTCGCGGTTGGACGAAATCGTCGCGGCGCAATGGA
>JAFEFD010000041.1 GCA_018240765.1 Pseudomonadota bacterium
CACACCCTGCAAGGATGCCACGCGCGCAGCGACCGCTTGCGTGATATCGGCCGCATTGGTGCCGGATTTTTTCGTGATCGCGATCGTTACCGCCGGCGCCATGCCGGTCCCTGGGCCGGCCTTGCCCGGCGGCGTGCCGAACCAGGCATAGCGATTGGGCAGGTCCGCGCCGCGCGTGACATGCGCGACGTCGGATACAAACACCGGCTGACCGTGTGCAAGCCCGATCACGAGCTGCGATATTTCATCGGCATCGGCGAGGTACGTACCCGCGGTGACCGGTACATCGCGGTTCGCGGCCACGCGATCGCCGGCCTGCTGCACGAAGTTCGCCGCCTTGAGCGTGCGGTCCACGTCATCGAGCGCGAGCCCATACGCGGCCAGTTTCGCGGCATCCAGTTCAACGATGACGGCGCGATCCGGCGCGCCGATCGTGTACACGTCGCGCGTGCCGGACACGTGCTTGAGGTCGGTTTCCAGCGTGTGCGCGACGGCGGCAAGATCCACAGGACTTGTACTGTCACTCCACAACGTCAACGCCATCACCGGCACGTCATCGATGCCCATTGCTCGGACCAGCGGCTGACCGACGCCCAGATCGGCCGGCCACAGGTTGCGGTTCTGCATCACCTGGTTGTACAGGCGCACGAGCGCGGTCTGGCGCGGCACGCCGACCTGGTATTCGACGGTCAGCAACGCCATGCCCGGACGGCTGACCGAATACACATGTTTCAAGCCATCGATGCCGGACAGGACCTGTTCGAGCGGCACGGCGACGAGGTTCTCGACGTCGGCGACGTCGGCGCCGGGAAACGGCACGCTCACGTTCGCCATGGTGACATCGATCTGCGGCTCTTCCTCGCGCGGCGTGATCAGCATCGCCGCGATGCCGAGCAGCAGTGCGGTCAGCGCCAGGATCGGCGTGAGCGGATGCTGCTGGAAGGCGCGCGCGATGCGTCCGGAAAACCCGAGGCGCACATCGGTCACGGCGCGCGCTTCCCGGCATGCTGATCGACAAGCCAGCGCGCGGCAGCAACCGGATCGCTGGCCACATGCTCGCCAACGGCAAGGCCAGCCAGCACGTCGATGTCGTCGCCGTGGCGATGGCCAAGTCGCAACTGGCGCAGACTCACCGCATTGTCGGCGCCGATCACGTACACGCCGTCGAGTTCACCGCGCTGCGCGAGCGCGCTTACCGGAATCGCGAGCCGCGCCG
>JAFEFD010000420.1 GCA_018240765.1 Pseudomonadota bacterium
GCGCGCGTGTTCGAGATCAGCCAGTTTCATGGAGCAGGCGCTGCAGGCGCAGCGGCAGGAAATGCTCGGCGGACGGCTCGAGCAGCGGCGCCAATTTCAGCGATGCCGCATCCAGTTGCGGCGCGATTTCCTCGGCGAAACGCGCAACGAGCGCATCTTCGCGCCACTCCGGCCGTAGACTCAGCGCAACCATCGCCGCGCGCGATTCGCGGCCCTCGCCGACGCATTCGAACGGCTTGTGTTCGCGATATTCAAGCAGGGCATCGAAACCTGGCGCCAACCCCAAGTCGTCCAGCAGATTGCGCCCGAAGATGTTCAGCAACCGTGGCTTGGCCACGAACGGAGCCAGCGCAAGGAACACGAAGTGGCATTTCGGGCACTGTCCGCACCAGCGATCCGCCGGGCGCTCGCCACGGATGCGAAAGTTTCGGTTGCAGCTCGAAAACACATCGTCGTAGCGCGACTCGCGTGCGAACGCGCTGGCGACGGCGAGTTCCGACCATGGCCGCAGCAGCGAAAAATAATCCAGATCCGTGGCGATATGTGATGTGATGTGCTCGCGCAAGAGCCGCTCGGAATCCAGCGACTTGCTCCACTGGTGGTTCACGAGTTGACCGTCGTATTCGAGCGTGGCTTCCGACGCCGAGCGTTCGTTCGAGAACGCGATCGCATCGAAACCGTACACGATCGCAGCGCACAACAGGATTGCCGAATTGATCGCGGTGACCGGAATGTGGCCGTTGTAGGCACCAAGCCGGTTGTACTCGAACAATTCCGGCGCGAGGCGGCGCTTGAGGTTCAACATCGGCAACCCGGTGCGCTGTGCGCAGGCGGCGATCAACGCCGAATCGCCGACCCACACCGCTGTCGCCGGTTCGCCCATGCGCTTGAGCATCTCCACGCTGACCAGCGAGTCCTTGCCGCCGCCAATGGGGATCAACGTGCGGCGCGAGAGATTCAATGCCGGCGCGGACGCGGCTTCGACCGCACCCTGCGGGAAGCGAATGCGATCGCGCAAATCCAGCTTGTTCTGATACGCGAATTCCGCCAATCCGTGCAGATAGACCTGATCGAGAAACCGCGCAGTCGCCGCATCCAGCGGCTCGCCGGCGACGACGATGCCCTTCGGCACACCGGCCTTGTAGTAGCTGGTACCGGCGATCAGATGCAACAGGCGCAGCGCCGCCGCAAACGCCGCTTCGCGTTCGCGCGGTAATTTTGGCGCATCCGGAAATCCGATGCGTTCGATCAATTCCGGGCCATCATCCAGCGCATACACGAGTTGCGCTTCGCCATCGGCATAGGTACAGCGCACGAAACGAAAGGCTTGTGCCTGGCGCGGATCGACAAGAATCGTCATAGCACCACCTCCGCCGCCGGATCGCGCAGGTTGTAGTGCGAGGCCATCACCGCACCGTATGCGCCGGCCTGCGCGATCAGCAGCACGTCGCCTTCGCGCGATTCCGGCAGGCGTCGATTGCTGCCGAGCACATCGCCGGATTCGCAGATCGGGCCCACGACTTGCACGAGTTCAGTCGTTGCATCGTCAAGGCGCGTCAGGTTCACGATTTCATGATACGCGTCATACAGGGCCGGACGGATCAGCGAATTCATGCCCGCATCGCAGCCGACATAGCGGACATCACCCTTGCGCTTGGTCTGGGTCACACGCGCGAGCAGCACACCGGCGTCGGCGACGAGATAGCGCCCGGGTTCGGCCCACAGCTCGAATTGCGGATAGGCCGCTTTCACCTCGGCCAGTGCAGCGCCAAGCGCCGCAAGATCGAGCGGGACTTCATCACCGCGCGCCGGCACGCCGAGTCCACCACCGATGTTCAGCACTTGCACGCTGCCGATTTTTTCGCCGAGGCTGGCGAGTTGCACGTACACGTCGCGCCAATGCGCGGCATCGAGGATGCCCGAACCCAGGTGCGCATGCACTCCGGCAATGCGCACGCCGTGTCGCGCGGCGAGGCGCTGGAATTCCGGCAACTCATCCAGCGCGAGTCCGAACTTGGATTTCGCACCGCCGGTCTTGACCTTGTCGTGATGGCCGCGTCCGGCGCCGAGATCCAGGCGCAGGAAAATTTCACGGTTGGAAAAATCCACGCCCCAATGCGCGAGCGGATGCAGATTATCGAGCGTCACCGGAATCCCGCTGGCCAGTGCCGCAGCGTATTCAGCGCGCGGCGCGAAGTTCGGCGTGAACAAGCGCGTGGCGTCCGGTGCGGCGTGCGCGGCGCGATCGAGTTCGCCGGGCGAGACGCACTCCAATCCGAATCCCTGCGTGGCGATTTCACGCAGCAATGTCGGATGGGCATTGGCCTTGATCGCGTAAAACCAGCGATCCACCGCCGCGATCGCTCGCAGCGCCTGCGCCCGCGCGCGCACGGTGGCCACATCGTAGACGTAGCGCGGCGTTCGGGATTGTGCCAGCGCAAGCACTTCGGTGCGGCGCGTGCGCCACCACGGCAGCGGCTGCGCCAATTGTTCCTTTTTATACAATTCGCGCCAGCTCGGCCCGAATACGGCGCGATCTTCCACACGCATCGCTTCGGCCTTGATCAGCAACGCATGCAGGACCGGCA
>JAFEFD010000421.1 GCA_018240765.1 Pseudomonadota bacterium
CGCGGCGCAACGCTCTCGCTCAAGCTGCCGCCGGCGCCGGCCTGCCCGCAGTGCGGCGCACCGATGCAGCAGCGCACGGGCAAGAGCGGCGCGTTCTGGTCCTGCTCGCGCTACCCGGACTGCAAGGGCACGTTGCCGATCGAGTCCCCGACGGGCCGGCGCAGCGCACCGCGCAAGCGGCGCGCTGCCTCCAAGGCGTCCTGATCCTCGCTTCCCCCTGCCGCGCCGGCCACTTCACTGGCGGCGAGGCAAACGTCCCGCACCGCGCGGGACTCCAAAGCGCGCGTCTCCTTCTGCAACGGTGTGCGCGCCCCGTCTGCCCGCCATCGGGCGACGGGGCGAGAAGGTCATTGCTCCACGAATCGCGCCCGCCGCCATTCCCTTGATCGGTGTGCCTTGCCTCGGCCACGAGGGGCTTCCTGACGCCTTGCCGCCGCGCGAGCCGTGAGGAGGCCCCTTGGGCCGAGGGTATTCCGTGCCGGTGCCCGCCGGCGGAACAACGGGCTCCCTTTGTGTGTGGATGCACGCCAGAGGTTTCCGGCCCCAGCCACGAAACGGGCCGGGTGCGATTGCTGACGCAGCGAACGGCTTTGACGACGGCCTGCGCTGACGCAGCCCACAGGTGGTTTTCCTTCCTCTCCAGCCGAAGGCCCGCGTGGCCTTCGGCGCCCTGGTCCTTGCCTTGTCCCGTGACGCGGGCCTGCCCTAAAGCGGGCCGTCCGCGATTCGGTTTTCCCTGCGACGGCAGCCATGCTTCGCGCCCATCCTCACGCCATGCGTTGCTGACAGTCGTCAGCGGCATGCCCTGGCAGTCCCGGTCTTCAAGACTGCAACGCGGTTCGCCGCGTTGACCGATCCAGTCCGCTTCGCATCGCCCACCGCGGACGCTCGCCGGCCTGGCGACGATGCACTTTTCTCAACCACCCGAGGGGAACTCCATCCTCTACGGGATGCGTGCTCCTCGACCCACCAAGGAGCACGGCATGTCTGAACCTTCTGCATCTTCCTCTGCAACCGCAGTGCGCAGTGGTGCGCTGGCGCTGGCCTGGACCGGCAAGCGTTTGCCGCTACAGGTGCTGCGCAGCGCGGCCGGCCACTACATCGGCACGCAAGACGACGAAGGCCCGGTATCGCGGGAGTCCGTCGAGTATTTCCCGAACCACCTCGCAGCACAGCGCGCCCTGGATACCCATGCCTGGACACAGCGCGCTCACCCCTGATTCCCACCCTTCAAGGAGTTCTCTCATGAATCTGTCTTTGCCCGAAGACGTGCTCGATCAGATGGCGCTGGAACAGGCGCACTTCGACGCTGCACCGCAGGCCTTCTTCGAGGCCTGGAAGCGCGGCGCGCAGATCGCCGGCCACGAGTGGTTCGGCGACGGCACAC
>JAFEFD010000422.1 GCA_018240765.1 Pseudomonadota bacterium
AGCTACATCACGCTCGAGGAAGTCCGGCAACTCGTCATCGATGGCGAGGAATTCGAGGTACGCGACGCCAAGACCGGCGACGACCTGACCCGCTCCGTACTCCTGCAGATCATCGCCGAGCACGAGGAAACCGGCCAGCCGATGTTCACGACGCAGCTGCTGTCGCAAATCATCCGCTTCTACGGCGACTCCATGCAGGGCTTCATGGGTTCGTATCTGGAAAAAAGCCTGCAAATCTTCCTCGACCAACAAGGCAAGTTCCGCAGCCAGCTCAACAACATCCTGGGTCAGACGCCGTGGTCGATGCTCAATGACATGACCGAGCGCAACCTGGATCTGTGGAAGTCCGTGCAGGAAGGTTTTCTCAGCGCGGCCAGCAAGGGCCAGATCAATCCGGCGCCGGGCAAGTCCGGCAAAACCTGATTCCCGCGGCGTTTGACAGCGTCGCCATCGCCGCCTACCATCGCGCGCTTGCTGCGCCGCACAATGTCTTGCGGTGCGCCAATCAAACAGGCGAGGAATCCCCATGAGCAAGCGCGTTGCGCTGGTGACCGGCGGCATCGGCGGTCTTGGAACGGAAATCTGCAAATACCTGGCGCGTTCGGGCCGTCGCGTGATTGCGGCCGATCTGGCCAGCCGCGCCGAACGCGTGGCGGAATTCGGCAAGGAAGTTGCCGAGTTCGGGGATCAGATCCGCTTCGAGCCGATCAATGTCGGCGATTTCGACGGCTGTGCACAGGCGATCAAGGCGATCGAGGGCAAATACGGCACGATCGACATCCTCGTCAATGCCGCCGGCATCACCCGCGACACCACGCTGCGCAAGATGAACGCGCAGCAGTGGAACGATGTCATCGACATCAACCTCGGCGGCGTGTTCAATACCTGCCGCGCCGTGGTCGAGGGCATGAGCGAGCGTGGCTTCGGCCGCATCGTCAACATCTCGTCGGTGAACGGCCAGACCGGCCAGTTCGGCCAGACCAATTATTCCGCCGCCAAGGCCGGCATGCACGGTTTCACCATGGCGCTGGCGCGTGAAGTCGCGCGCAAGGGCGTGACCGTCAACAGCGTCTCGCCGGGCTACTGCCGCACCGCGATGGTCGCAGCGATCGCGGAAAACGTACGCAGCCAGATCATCGCCAACATTCCGGTCGGACGCCTGGGCGAACCGTCCGAAATAGCCCGTGTCGTCGATTTCCTGTGCGCGGACGAATCCGGCTTCATCACCGGCGCGAACATCCCGGTGAATGGCGGGTACTTCATGGATTTCTGAGAATGTGGCTCAGTAATCGTAGCCGTCGATGAAAATGAAATCGGCGGGCGTCATGTGATTGCCGTTGCTGTCGCAATCGTAGGTCAGCGCAATGGTCGGCCCGGTGTAGACGACCTCGAAATTGGTGACGGCAATCCCATACAGGAGTTGAGCACCGGTCTGGGTATTCGGATCCATGCCAAATTCGCTCCATTTGTGCGCCGTGTACCAGTCCCACTCGGCCGTGAGCGGCACGCTGCCGCCGTCCGCAAGTACCATGCCGTACTTTTGCAGCGTGCGCAAAATCACCCGCGCCGCTACATCCGCCGCAGCGCCACCATCGGCATGATTGCCGGCTGTGAAACCGGCGACGTCAAACGTCGATTTCAGGCGCAGGCGCGAACCGTACGGAACGGCATTCGCATTGGTATCTCCGGGGCTGCCTGCATGACTCGCGGGATGCACGAACGCGCCCTTCATCATCCGAGCGTTCGGCAAGATGAATCTGATCGCGTGGCCAAGATCGCCATTCGGCACCTGCTCGGCAGCGTACATTTCGTCGGCGTTGAAAAGTAGCGGAGCCACCGGGAAACCCGCCGCATCGGTACTCGTGCACTGGTCGCCACGCCCCTGCGGGGGATAGACCTTGGTCAAATCCCAGGTCAGCGCGCATTCCGACTCGACCTTTCCACCGGTCACGTTAGTATTGCCAGACTCGTACAGAGTGTTTCCCTGCACGACCAGCATGTGACAGTCGTTTGCTGTATTGGCGCAGGTATAACTCGGCGGGCCCGGGTCGGGCGGATAATTGGCCGGCCCGGTGCCTTCTATGCCCCCGCCGACCGGCAAGGGAATCGGCAATGGAGTTGGACCATACGAAGGATTGGTATGGAAATCGCCGCAATCAGGATAGTAATAGTTGCCCGCGCCGCCCAACGGCGTGACGGGTGTGGTGGCGATACCGTTGTCAGCATGCAACACGTAAAACGAGAAGTCGATCTTGAAGTTGGTGGCCCCGGTTCCCCATCCGCCCAACGACGACAGATGGGCGATCATGTTGTCCGAGTTCGGATGCTTCAACGCCGGCGCACTGACATCGCGGCTCCACACCGCATTCGGCGGAAACTCCGGCAGCGTTGCAGCGGATGTGGCGATACAGGTCAACGAAACAGCGGCAACGACGGCGACACGAACGTAATGCATGGCTCGTTCCCGAAAAATGCAGGATTCAAAAATATCCTACTCTTCGTGAATGCGCTGTGCAGTCGCGCACGCTTCGCTACCACATCAGATCCGCCGGAACGTCATCCTCGGCCGGCGCGTTCGGATCGCACAACAGCACAAGGGCATCGGACTGGATTGCCTGCGCCTCAAGTGCAATCTGGCGCGTCACCAGCAGATAACGCCCGGCCAGCTGCACCACGGCCAGCTCGCCGGCATTGAGCAGCCCGAGTTGTTCGGCCGTGCAGTAGACGCGGCGAATCTTGTTGCCGTGCGGGAAATGCCGCGCTACATCGGCATCGGTTGCATTGAGCGATTTGCCCGCAAGCAGGTTCGCCAGTTTCTGCTTGCGTTGCTTCCTCTCGCGCGCGACGCGCTCGGCTTCGCGTTGCGCCTGCTCGCGCTCGTTGCGTTCGGCCTGCGCGCGTTGCGCATACGCGCGTGCGAGATCGACTTCCTGTGGAGCCGGCTTCGGCTTGGCAGCCTGTGTCGCGTGTGGCGGCTTCTTCGCGGCAGGCTTCGGCGGCGCTTTCGGCTTCGCGGCGAAGCCGGCCTTGAGCAATTGATCGCGTAGTGATTCGGACATAACGAATGCAACACCGGATTGAAGAGCTGGATTCCCGCCTTCGCAGGAATGACGAACTTTGTTGTTCGCTCAATAATGCGGCGGGGGCGGCTCGTCCTGCGCGTCGTGCGCCAACGCTGCGTTGACACGCCCCAATTCGCCGCGAAACTGTGCGATCTCGCGCTGCAACTCGTGCAGGATGCGGTCCTGCGCAGCCACGGTCGCATCCAGCGATTGCACAGTCTGATCGAGAAACGCGATGCGCGTTTCCAGTTCGGTCAGGCGTTGTTCGAGCGTCGCTGTCATGTCCTAACGCCAACTTGGATCCGACGGCCTTGACCGATTCATGGTGCGATCGCGCGCCGCACGCTGCGGCCGCGGCCGATGCCGTAATACGCCAAACCGGCGGATTCCACTGCCGCGGGCTCGTAGATATTGCGGCCATCGAAAACGACGGGCGCGCCAAGGTTTGCCTTGATGCGCGAGAAATCCGGGCTCCAGAACGCCTTCCACTCGGTGATCACGAC
>JAFEFD010000423.1 GCA_018240765.1 Pseudomonadota bacterium
ACTGGATCGACGGCGGGAATCGGGACAGCGGCGCGGACCGGACAACCGGGCGCAGCTCGCACACCGAACCCCGCTGTGTAATCACAGCACTGGCACTATAACCTAAAATTTACAAAATCTCGAATTTTCGTACTGGTTACGATGCGGCATCGCAGCATCGTTTCCTGACCGGCGTGGGATAAGGTAGCGTCGCCGGGGGTCGCATAGTCGAAGGAAAATCCCATGCCCGTTTGCAGTTGCCACCCCATTTCCCCGCACAAGAAACTGCGCATTCCCGACTGGTATGTCTCCAGCCTGATGCTGGACCGGGCAATGGACGCCATCCTGCGTCGGGTGAAACGACTTGACCGCACCCACGACATTCCCTACCTCGCCGGCTACAGCGTTGACGGCCAGACCATCTATATAGACCGCCATCTGCCGCGCGTGATGAACTACAAGGGTCGCAAGATCGACGTGGCGCGCTACCTCATCATGCACGAAGAAGTGGAAAAGACCCTGATCGACCAGCTCGGCCTGCACTATCTGCACGCCCACCAGATTGCCACGCGCGCGGAAGAGGCATTGATCCGCGCCGACAAGATCCTGTGGCGCGACTATGACCGCTTCATGCAGAAATACGTCAAGACCGTCGGTGATGAGCGCCTCAAGAAAGTTCCGAAAGACCTTGATTTGAAACCGTATCGCGACGAGCACGACTTCGACTTGATCAAGCGCATGCGCAAGGCGCTTACTGCGAAAGGGCTGCGCAAGGGCGAGAATGCTTCGGCGCTGGCCAAGGCCGTCGGGGAGTATGAAACCGCCCTGAAAGACCAGCGCCGCGACGCGGAAGCGCACCGCAAGAAACCCACCAAGCAAAAATAAGGCGGTGTGGCCGCTCCGGGTGTCTGCGGATGGTGGACGGTGCAGGGATCGAACCTGCGACCCTTGCCGTGTGAAGGCAATGCTCTACCGCTGAGCTAACCGTCCAGGGGAAATATGCCGGAGAAGGGAATCGAACCCCCG
>JAFEFD010000424.1 GCA_018240765.1 Pseudomonadota bacterium
GCAATGACCGTCGGCGGTTTTTTCGGACCGAGCGTGGTCAATCCATCGCAGGACATCGACACGCGCCTGCTTACGCAGATGGCGGAAAAAACCGGTGGCAAGTTTTATCGCGCGCACGACACCGCAGAACTTGCGCAAATCTATCGCGAGATCGACAAACTTGAACCCGCGGCGGACAAAGGCCAGCAGTTCCGTCCGGTCGATGAATGGTTCTGGTGGCCGTTGTCGCTTGCCGTGCTGATCGTGCTAGTCCTGGCCGGACGTGCCTTGCCATTGCCGCGCGCCGTGCGCGCGAGGTTCGCGCGATGAGCGTGTTCCTGCACGATTTTCATTTCCTGCGGCCGTGGTGGCTGTTCGCCTTGGCCGCATTGCCGCTGTTGTGGCGGGCCGTGTCGCGCAATGGCGCGGACGCCGGCGCCTGGCGAGGCGTAGTCGATGCGCACCTGTTGCCGCACTTGCTCGATGCGCGCGATGCCACGCGCAGCTCGCGCGCGCCGCGCTGGCTCGCCGCGATGGCGTGGGTCATGGCCTGCGTGGCGTTGGCCGGCCCGGCGTGGGAGCGCCTGCCGCAGCCGTTGTTCGAGAATCGTGCCGCGCGCGTGTTCGCGCTGGAACTGGCACCGAGCATGTCCGCGCAGGACCTCAAGCCCAGTCGCTACGAACGTGCGCGTTTCAAGCTCGACGACATGCTCGCGCGCAGCGGGGGCATGCAAACGGCGTTGATCGCCTACGCCGGCGACGCGTTCGTGGTCGCGCCGTTGACCGACGACACGCATACGGTGACGAACCTCGTCGATTCGCTGGATCCGTCCGTGATGCCGGCGAGCGGCAACGACACCGGCCGCGCTATCGACCTTGCGGTGAAACTGATCCAGCAGGCCGGGACTGGCGGCGGCCAGGTCGTGCTGCTTGCCGACAGTGTCAGCGCGGACGCGGACATGGCCGCAATTCGCGCGCGCGCGGCGGGCGTCAGCGTTTCGATTCTCGGCGTGGGCACCGATCAGGGAGCGCCGGTCGCGCTCGCGCAGGGCGGATTCCTCAAGGACAGCTCGGGCAATATCGTATTGCCGAAGCTCGATGCATCGGCATTGCAAGCGGTCGCGTCGGCCGGTGGCGGCCGCTACGCCGGCGTCAGTGCCGGCAGCGACGACATCGACGAATTGCTTTCCGCGGCACCGTTGCAGTCGGCGGCGAATGTCCGCGTCGTGGACGCGACCACGGCGCGCTTCCTCGACCGCGGCCCGTGGCTGGTCTTGCTGTTGCTGCCGCTCGTTGCATTCGGATTCCGGCGCGGCTGGTTGATGCTGTTGCCACTGGTGCTGCTCGCGCACAGCGATCGCGCAGACGCGTTTTCGTGGAGCGACCTGTGGCAACGTCCCGATCAGCAGGCGCGCGCGCAGCTCGACGCTGGCCACGCCGACAAGGCGCAGGCGCTGGCGCGCGATCCCGCCTTGCGCGGCGCGGCCGCGTACCGCGCCGGAGATTTCGCTGCAGCCGAATCCGACTTTGCCAGGGCCGACGATGCGCAGGCGTTGTACAACTCGGGCAACGCGCTGGCCAAGCAGCAGCAGTACGAAAAGGCCATCGCCGCCTACGACGAGGCGCTGCGCCAGGATCCGGAACTTGCAGACGCGCAGGCCAACAGGAAGGCCGTCGAGGATTGGCTGAAGCAGCAAAAGCAGCAGCAAAAACAGCAGCAGAACGGCAAGAACGGACAGAACGGACAGAACGGCAAGCAGGATTCTTCGTCCCAACAAAACGGTGACCAACAACAGCAATCGGGCGGCCAGCAGGACCAGAAAAATCCGGGCCAACAGGACGGTCAAGACAAATCCGGCGAGCAGAAGTCGGATGCGAATTCCGGCGGGCAAAAAGATGCGGGCAAGAACGGGCAGGACAAACAGTCGGGCCAGGACAATGCGCCGCAGCCATCCGCACAGGAGCAGGCAAAGGCACAACAGGCCGAGCGCGAGGCAGACAAGGATTTCGGCAAGGAAATGAATCGGCAATTGCAGCAGGGCGGTGCCAAGCCCGACGACAAGAAGGACGAAACCAAGCCGGTGCAGCTCGGTGCGCGCGAAGGCGACAGGGTACAGAACGAGAAAGATCAAGCCGTCGAGCAATGGCTGCAGCGCGTGCCGGACGATCCCGGCGGCTTGCTGCGGCGCAAGTTCCGGCTCGAATACGAAATACGCAAGAACGGCGGCCGCGTGCCGCAGGACGAAGGCGAATGAATTCACGGTTCCGTCGATTTGCGACATTGTGCGCGTTTGCGACATTGTGGATTTGTGCGGCCGCGCAAGCGGCGAGCGTACGCGCCTGGCTGGATCGCAACCAGATGCAGCTCGGCGAGACGGTGACGCTCAACGTCCAGGTCGAGGGTGACATGCAGGCGCAGGCGCCGGATTTCAGCGCGCTGTCCGCGGACTTCGGCATGACCGGCACGCAAAGCTCGTCGTCCATGAACATCGTCAACGGCAAGAGCAGTTCCAGCATGTTGTGGGCGGTGGGCCTGTCGCCGAAGCGTGCGGGCACATTCACGATTCCGGCGTTGAGTGTCGACGGCCAGCGCACGCAACCGTTGACCCTGGTGGTAGCGGCGCCTTCGGCTGCTGCCACCCAACCCGGTGGTGATGTGTTCGTCGAGGCGCAGGCCGATCCGTTGTCGCCGTACGTGCAGCAGCAGGTGTTGCTGACGGTAAAGCTGTATTTCGCCGTGAACCTCGTCGATGGCAATCTGGATGATCCGCGGGTCAAGGGCGCCGTGGTGCGCAAGCTCGGCCAGGACAGCCATTACCGCGCGCAGGTCGGCAGTCGCAGCTACAACGTGGTCGAGCGCCACTACGCGCTGACGCCGGAGAGCAATGGCGCGATGACCCTGGAGCCCATCGTGTTTCGCGGTCATGCGGCAGACGCAAACGGCGGCGGATTTTTCTTCAACCAGGGCCGTGCGATCGGCGCGCAGTCGCCGGCGATCGTGCTCAACGTGCGGCCGCGTCCGGCTGCCTCGGGAACTGACACCTGGCTGCCGGCGCGTTCGATGTCGCTGACCGCCACCGGCATCGACGCCACGACGCATGCGCAGGTCGGCGAACCGCTGACGC
>JAFEFD010000425.1 GCA_018240765.1 Pseudomonadota bacterium
CCGATGCGCGCGCGGCCGTGACGGCGCTGGAATCCGAACTTGCGCGACAGACCACGCGGCCGGCGCAATTGCGCGACGAATTGACTGCCGCGCACGCGGCGCTCGATTCCAGCCAGGCGGCCTTGTCGGCCACGACCAAATCCGTCCCGCCCGCACTGGCGCAGGCACAGCGGCTGCGCGCGCAATCCACACAAAGGCTTGCCACGATCCAGATCGCCCTGCTGAATCTGGAAAACCGCAGCTACGAGCCGCGCATGCGCCTGCTCTCGGCGCAACTGCGCGAGCGCCAGCGCGCCGCGTTGCAGGCCGGGCAACGCGCCGGCGTCCTCGAGAACCTGCTGCTCGATCGCACCGGCGCGCAGGTACGCGCGCTGCAAACACATGTCGCGGATGAACGCGCCGCGATCGATCCGCGCGCCCGCGTGCTCATCGAAGCGGCCGACGCCAATGTCGCGCTGGTCGCGCGCCTGGCCGATTGCGTGCGCGACAGCAGTGACCTGCGCACGCGCGTGCAGGCCTGGGATCGCGCCGCCAGCGATACCGCGCAAGCCTTGAAGAATACCCAGGATCGCATTCGCATCGGCGGCGTCAACGAAGCCGTTGGCCTGATCCTGCTTGCCGAGAAGCGCAAATTGCAGCCGCTCGACCGGCTCAAGCGCCAGTTGTCCGACCTGCAGACCCGCTATGCGCAAACCCGCATCGGCCTGATCGATGTGCGCGAACAGCAAGGCGAACTCGGCAATGTCGATGGCGCCGCCAGTGCCATGCTGGCGCGCCTGCCCGCAAGCGTGCCGCCGGAACGGGTAAAGCTGATGCGTGAAAACCTGTATCGTCTGCTGACCACCCGCGCGCAGGTGTTGGTCCAGCTCGGTGCGCTGCAAACCAAACTGGCCAGCTCGCAGGGCGAGGCGGAACAGCAACTGCGCGGACTGGTCGACGCCACGGCGAAACTCAATGCCCTGCTCGACTCGCGCCTGTTGTGGACGCCGAGCCATTCCCCGGTCAATGCGGCCTGGTTCACGGGCCTCGCGCAAGACGCGAGCGGATTCTTTGCCCCGTCGCGCTGGGCGCGCGCACTGCGCGCCGCTGCTGGCGAAGTCACGGCAGCGCCCCTGCTCGCCGCGGCCGCCTTCCTGGCCTTGCTCCTGTTATTCGCCCTGCGCCTGCGCGCACCGGTGCAGCTGGCCGCGATCGCCGCGCCGATGCGGCGCATCCGCAGCGACCGCTACCGCCTCACCGGCAGCGCCCTGGCCTGGAGTCTGCTCGCCGCCGCGCCGTGGCCGTTTGCGCTGCTGTTCGTCGGCGCTGCGTTCCGGGCCGCACCGAACAACAACTTCGCCGCCGACATCGGCAAGGCGCTGGCC
>JAFEFD010000426.1 GCA_018240765.1 Pseudomonadota bacterium
CGCGACGCCTGCGTGCGCGGCAATGCCGTTGTCCACGGTGATCAGAAGATCGGGTTTGCGTGGCAGCAATTCCTCGACGATCGCCGGACTCAATCCATAACCGTGCCGCATCCGATTCGGTACGGCGTAATCGACATTGCGCGCACCGAGCAGGCGCAGGCCGCGCACCGCCACCGCAGTACCGGTCGCGCCGTCGCAGTCGAAATCGCCGACGATGACGATGCGCGCGTCGTCACGGATTGCGGCCAGGAATATCTCGCAGGCGCGATCCATGCCGACCAGTGTTGGCGCCAGCAATCCTGCAAGCCGGTACTCGATCTCGTCCAGCGAAGCGATGCCGCGCGCCGCATAAACACGCCGCAACACGGGATGGACACTGTCGGGCCACTCGATTGACTGCGCCGGCACACCACGCCGCTCGATGCGCCGCGCGGTCACCGCACGCGCCGCCAGATGCGCCAACGCTGCGAGTGCCGGTAGCGAAAGCGCTCGCCGCTGGTGAATATCAGATCGAGGTGTGCAATCCGGGCCACGTCGAGTTCGGGCACGGCCACCGTGTCGATCAGAATGTTGGAATCGACATGCGCATTGGCGAGTGCGCTGGTGGGTTCGATCACGGGAATCTTTGCCAGCTGCGCCAGCGCAATGGCAACGGGATCGACGCTTGCCACCTGTGCAAAGCGTGTTCGTACCCACTCCGGCAACTTGCCCGCGCCCCAGAACCACACGCTGTTTGCAGGAACCTGACCACGTTGGATTCGCTGCGAATTGACGGGATGATTGTGCAGGATCACCTGCGCCTCGTTGAAAAGGTTGCGCCACTGGCGCTCGTTGTCGCCGCGTGGAAGGTGCGTGATCAAACTGCCACCCAGTACATCCGTCGGATCGGCGAATGCAGGCAGCCGTGCATCGAGCGGGCAGCGCAGATACCAGCGATCCGGCCGCGCCGCTTCGAGCGGAAATCCGGAATCGCCGAACAGTGGTCGCAGCGCGCGCGCCAGCTCATCGCTTTCGGCATGCGTGAGTCCGATCTCGCCACAGGCCATCAGGCGTGCCGTCACCGCATCCACCATCGCAAAAGCGGGGTCTGCACGCAGCCACAACGCCCCCGCCGCATCGCTCGCATCGAGACAGCGCGTCAATGCCGCGATCGGCACCGATGTACCGATGAATTCGAAGCATTCGCGCAACGCGGCATCGCGTCCCGGCTTTGCGTCTGGCAGACGATCGCCGCGCGAAAGCCACAACGCCATCTGCGCCGTGCGCTCGACGCGCGGCAGCGGCGGCAACAACAGCGTCAGCGCAGGCTTGCGCGACACGGGTCAGTCGCCGTAACGAACGGAAAGAATCTCGTAGCTTTTCACGCCGTTCGGCGCCTGGAACTCGAAGCTGTCGCCCTCGCTCTTGCCGATCAGCGCGCGCGCCAGCGGCGAGTTCACCGCGATCAGGCGCTGCTTGATGTCGGCCTCGAGGTCGCCGACGATCTGGTAGGTGACTTCGCTGTTGCTGGATTCGTCGAGCAGTTCGACGGTCGCGCCAAACACGACCTTGCCGTTCGGATTCAGGCGCGCCACGTCGATGACTTCGGCGTAGCTCAACGCGGCTTCCAGTTCCTGGATGCGCCCTTCGACGAAGCCCTGCTGTTCGCGTGCGGCGTGGTATTCGGCGTTTTCCTTCAGGTCGCCGTGAGCGCGTGCTTCGGCGATCGCCGCGATGATGCGCGGGCGCTCTACGGACTTGAGCCGTTCGACTTCTCCGCGCAGGCGCTCGGCGCCCCTGGTCGTCATGGGTGATCGTTTCATGCCAATTCCTTGTGCAATTCCTGCAGGCTGTGTACCTCACCATCACCGCGGAAGTCCAGCGAATGCAGCAGGGCGCGCGCGCCGGCGATGGTGGTCGAATAGGTGATGCGCTGCTGCAAGGCTTCGCGCCGGATCGAGAACGAGTCGGCGATGGCCTGCTTGCCTTCGGTGGTATTGACGATGAACACGATCTCGCCGTTCTTGATCAGGTCGACGATATGCGGACGGCCTTCGAGCACCTTGTTGATACGTTCGCAGGCCAGCCCCTTCTCGATCAGATAGGCGCAGGTGCCTGACGTGGCGACCAGCGAGAATCCGCGCTTGATCAGGTCGCGCGCGACCGGCAACAGGCGCGTCTTGTCCGGATCGCGCACCGACACGAATACCTTGCCGAGTTTCGGCGCCGCGATGTTGGCGCCCTCGTGTGCGCGCGCGAAGGCCGCGCCAAAGCTGCGGCCAACGCCCATGACTTCGCCGGTGGAACGCATCTCCGGCCCCAGGATCGGATCGACGTTCTGGAATTTCAGGAACGGGAAGATCGCTTCCTTCACCGCGTAGTACTTCGGCACGATTTCGCGCGTCGCGCCCTGCTCCGCCAGTGTCTTGCCGGCCATGCAGCGCGCGGCGATTTTCGCCAGCGATACGCCGACCGCCTTGCACACGAACGGCACGGTGCGCGAAGCGCGTGGGTTGACTTCGAGGATGTAGATCGTCTCGTGGCCGGCTTCGCCCTGGATGGCGAACTGCGTGTTCATCAAGCCGATGACTTTCAGCTCGCGCGCCATCCGCGTCACCTGCGCGCGCAATGCGTCCTGCACCTTCGCCGATAGCGAATACGGCGGCAGCGAGCACGAGGAATCGCCCGAATGCACGCCGGCTTCCTCGATGTGTTCCATGATGCCGCCGATCAGCACCGCGCCAGTCGCGTCGGCAACGACATCGACGTCGACTTCCACCGCGTTGTCGAGGAAGCGATCGAGTAGCACCGGCGAATCGTTGGAAACGCGCACCGCATCGGTAATGTAGCGCTTCAGATCCGCATCCGAATGCACTACTTCCATGGCGCGGCCGCCGAGCACATAGCTCGGTCGCACGACCAGCGGATAACCGATCTCGCGCGCATGCGCGAGCGCTTCGTCCGGTGTGCGCGCGGTGCGGTTCGGCGGCTGGGTCAGGCCGAGTTTGGCGATCATCTGCTGGAAACGTTCGCGGTCTTCGGCAAGGTCGATGGAGTCGGGCGATGTCCCGATCACCGGCGCGCCGTTGGCTTCGAGAGCGCGCGCGAGCTTGAGCGGCGTCTGTCCGCCGTACTGCACGATCACGCCCTTGGGTTTTTCCACGGCGATGATTTCCAACACATCTTCGAGCGTAAGCGGTTCGAAGTACAGACGATCCGAGGTGTCGTAATCGGTCGATACGGTTTCCGGGTTGCAGTTGACCATGATGGTTTCGAAACCATCTTCGCGCAGCGCCAGTGCGGCATGCACGCAGCAGTAGTCGAATTCGATGCCCTGACCGATGCGGTTCGGGCCGCCGCCGAGCACCATGATCTTGTCGCGCAATGACGGTTGCGCCTCGCATTCTTCCTCGTAGGTCGAATACAGGTAGGCCGTGGTCGTCGCGAATTCGGCGGCGCACGAATCCACGCGCTTGTACACCGGATGCACCCTGAACGCATGTCGCAGCTTGCGCACGGCAGCCTCGTCGGTGCCGAGCAGGCTCGCCAGGCGCGAATCCGAAAAACCTTTACGCTTGAGCGCAAACATTCGCGTCGCGTCGAGCACGGCCAGACCACCTGTCCTCACCTGCGCTTCGATCTCGATCAACTCGGCAATCTGGTCGAGGAACCAGCGGTCGATATGCGTCAGCGCGAAAACCTCTTCCAGCGACAAACCCGCGCGAAAACCATCGGCGACATAAAAAATGCGATCCGGACGCGGCTCGCGCAGTTCGCGTTTCAGGGTCGCGATGGCATCCGCGTCGGAAAGATCAAGTGGTCCGGGATTAAGGCCATCCTTGCCGGTTTCCAGTCCGCGCAGCGCCTTCTGCAGCGATTCCTGGAACGTGCGCCCGATCGCCATCACCTCGCCCACCGATTTCATCTGCGTGGTCAGGCGTGCGTCGGCGGCGGGGAATTTTTCGAAGGCGAAACGCGGAATCTTGGTGACGACATAATCGATGGTCGGCTCGAACGATGCCGGCGTTTTGCCGCCCGTAATTTCGTTGCGCAACTCATCCAGCGTGTAGCCGACCGCGAGCTTGGCCGCGACCTTGGCAATGGGAAAACCCGTGGCCTTGGATGCGAGCGCGGACGAGCGCGACACGCGCGGATTCATCTCGATCACGACGACGCGGCCATTCTCCGAATTGACGCCGAACTGCACGTTCGAGCCGCCCGTGTCGACGCCGATCTTGCGCAGCACGGCAATCGATGCATCGCGCAGGCGCTGGTATTCCTTGTCGGTGAGCGTCTGCGCCGGCGCGACCGTGATCGAGTCACCGGTGTGCACGCCCATCGGATCGAAGTTTTCGATGCTGCACACGATGATGCAGTTGTCGGCGGTGTCGCGCACGACTTCCATCTCGAACTCTTTCCAGCCCAGCACGGATTCCTCGACCAGCACCTCGTGCACGGGCGAGAGTTCCAGTCCGCGCTTGACGATCTCGTCGAACTCCTCGCGGTTGTAGGCGATGCCGCCGCCCGAACCGCCGAGCGTGAAGCTCGGCCGGATGATGGTCGGATAGCCGACCCTGGCCTGGATTTCCAGCGCCTGTTCGAAGGACTTGGCGACCTCGGCCTTGGGGCACTCCAGGCCGATGTCGATCATGGCGCGGCGGAACAGTTCGCGATCCTCGGCCATGCGGATGGCCTCACGCGAGGCGCCGATCAACTCGACGTTGTATTTTTCCAGAATGCCCGCATCGGCAAGATCCAGCGCGCAATTCAATGCGGTCTGGCCGCCCATCGTCGGCAGCAATGCGTCGGGCTTTTCCTTGGCAATGATGGCCTCGACCGTGGCGCGATTGATCGGCTCGATGTAGACGGCATCGGCCATTTCCGGATCGGTCATGATCGTGGCCGGATTCGAGTTCACCAGCACGACGCGGTAGCCTTCCTGCTTGAGCGCCTTGCACGCCTGCGCGCCGGAGTAGTCGAACTCGCAGGCCTGGCCGATCACGATGGGCCCGGCGCCGATGATCAACACGCTCTTGATGTCGGTGCGCTTAGGCATGCGTGCGGGCCTTGTTCATGAGGTCGGCGAAACGATCGAACAGATGGGCAATGTCGTGCGGTCCGGGCGAGGCTTCCGGATGGCCCTGGAAGCAGAACGCCGGCGCGTCGGTGAGCGCGAAGCCTTGCAGCGAGCCGTCGAACAACGAGGTATGCGTCACCCGCGCGTTCCTGGGCAGCGTCGCCGGGTCGACCGCAAAACCGTGATTTTGCGAAGTCACCAGCACGCGGCCGTCGTCGTGATCCTTGACGGGATGATTCGCGCCGTGGTGGCCGAATTTCATCTTCAGCGTCTTCGCGCCCAGCGCGAGGCCCATGATCTGGTGGCCGAGGCAGATGCCGAACAGCGGAACCTTCTTCGCGATGAATTCGCGCGTCGCGGCCACGGCGTATTCGCAGGCCGCTGGATCGCCGGGTCCATTGGAGAGGAACACGCCGTCCGGATCCATCGCCAACACTTCGGATGCCGGAGTCTGCGCCGGCACCACCGTGACCTCGCAGCCGCGATCGGCGAGCAG
>JAFEFD010000427.1 GCA_018240765.1 Pseudomonadota bacterium
AAATCGGCCTTGACCTTCTGCTCGGCCGCGAGGTGTTCGAGCGACATGTCGCTCCAGCGGTCGTTGTAACGCAGATCGCCGAGCATGGTCGCGAACTCGGGTGCGCTTTCCATGGTGTGCTGCCATTGCTCGGCGAGCAACGCATTGAGCGCCTTCACGCGAGTGGCGACATCAGCCGCCGGCGCGGCGTGCACCGCGGGATCGGCAAGCGCGGGAGTTGCGGCAGCGGCTGTTCCAGCCAGCGCCGCGCAAATCATCATCGGCAACAGTTTCACGGGATTCTCCAAAATGTGGACGCGCGATTGTGCGCATCCGGCACGCCACGCGAACGTGCCGGATGGCATGGATTGCGCTTCACACGCTCCGCGTCGCCACCACCGGCGGCACGTTGGCGGCGCGGCGCGCCGGGGCGAACACGGCAAGCTGGCCGAGCAGCAATACCACGCCGACGCCGAACAGCACGTACAACACCGGGATGCGATCCATCTCGAAGCGGTGCATCAGCCACAGGTTGAGCCCGATCGCGAGCACGATGCCGGCAAGCGCACCGCCGCCGGCGATGAGCAGGTTTTCGGCCTGGAAGTAACGCAGGATGTCGCGTTTGCGCGCACCCAGCGCGCGACGCACGCCGATCTGCTTGTGGCGCTGGCCGACCCAGAAGCTGGTCAAACCGACGATACCCGCGCCGGTGACGGCGAGCAGGATCAGGCAGATCACGCCCATCAAAATCGCCATGCCGCGATCGGCGCGGTAAGTGCGCGCACGTATATCGGAAAATGCCCGCGCGCCCTTGCCGTCGAGGTAGAACACGCGCATGGGATTGGCCTTGTACAGCGCCGCCGTGGCAGCCTTCATAGCCTCATCCAGGCGTCCGGGTTTGGCGCGCACTACGTATCGAGAAGAGCCCGAGTCCAGACGCGTTGGAACCAGCGCCGTGTTCCAGGCGAAATCGTTCGACCATGCGTCCACGCTCGGCGTCTGCAGGCGTTCGAGGATGCCGACGATGGTGGCCGGCGACTTGCCGCCATCGAAATAGATCGCCTTGCCGAGCGCGTC
>JAFEFD010000428.1 GCA_018240765.1 Pseudomonadota bacterium
CGGCCGTGCGCGGATAAAGCAACAATATCCCCGGCCCCGCACCGAAGATGGATGCGGGGCAAACCCACGCATTCTTCGACAGCGCGGAGCCCCGAACCGGAGGTTCCATGAACGCTCTCGCAAAACCCGCCGATCCACTGCACGCCGCAGTCAGCGCGGTGACGCACAAATTCGGCGGTTCCTCGCTCGCCGATGCCGCGTGCATCCGGCACGTCGCCGAACTGGTGCGTGCGCGTCCCGAGGCACGGCAATTGGTTGTCGTCTCGGCACTGCGCGGCGTCACCGACGCGCTGCTGGATTGCGCCGATACCGCGGCACACGGCCATGCCCATTGGCGCAAGGCGTTCGATGCGCTGCGCCGGCGCCACATCGATACCGCACGCGACCTGCTCGGCGTCGCCGCCGGCCCGTCCTGCGAATGGCTCGAAGGCCGCTTCGGGGAACTCGCCGACACGATCAATGCGATAGCGGTACTGCGCGGCGCCAGCCGCGGCATTGCCGAGGCGGCGAGCGGTAACGGCGAGGTCTGGTCCGCCCATCTCCTGCACGCCTGCCTGCGCATGCTCGGCGCCGACTATGCGTTGCTCGATGCGCGCGAAGTGCTGGTCGTGCGCCACGAAGAACTCGGCGCCGCCGTCGACTGGGACGCCACGCGCCAGCGCTTCGATGCCTGGCGCCGCGACCGCGCGCAGGATCGCATCGTCGTCACCGGCTATGTCGCGCGCGACGAACACGGTCGCGACACCGTGCTCGGCCGCAATGGCAGTGATTTTTCCGGCGCGATCTTCGCCGCCCTGTCCGGCAGCGAGCAGCTGCACATCTGGACCGATGTCGACGGTGTGCTCAGCGCCGATCCGCGCGTGGAACCGGAAGCGGTGACGCTGGCGGCGATGAGCTACGACGAGGCCTGCGAACTCGCCTACTTCGGCGCCAAGGTCATCCATCCGCAGACGATGGCGCCGGCCATCGCGCGCAATCTTCCGATCTTCATCCGCAACACGTTCAAGCCCGAGCATCCGGGCACGCGCATCGACGCGAGCGGCGACGCCAGCGGCCCGGTCAAGGGCATCACCCTCGCCCACGACCTGGCCCTGCTTGAAGTCGAAGGCACCGGCATGCTCGGCGTGCCCGGCACCGCCGAGCGCGTGTTCGCGGCATTGCGCGCCGCACGCGTGTCGGTCGCGATGATCTCGCAAAGTTCGTCCGAACATTCGATCAGCTGCGTAGTCAAGTCCGCCGAGGCGGACAGTGCGCGCGCAGCGGTGGAAGGCGCGTTCGCGCGCGAACTGGCCAGCGGCCAGATCAACGCCGTGCATGTAGCGCGCGACATCAGCGTACTCGCCGCGGTCGGCGATCGCATGGCCGGTACGCCGGGCGTTGCCGCGCGCCTGTTCGACGCGCTGGCGCGCTCGCGCATCAACATCCGCGCCATCGCGCAGGGCGCATCCGAACGCAACATCTCGGTCGCGATCGCGCGCGAACAGGCAACCGTCGCACTGCGCGCCGCGCATGCCGCGTTCTGGCTGTCGCCGCGCACGATTTCGGTCGGCCTGATCGGCCCGGGCAAGGTCGGCGCGGCGCTGCTCGACCAGATCTCGGCCGCTGCCCCGCGCCTGCGCCGCGATTCCGGTCTCGACCTGCGCCTGCGCGCGATCCTGTCCACGAAATACCTGCTTGCGGACGAAAAGGACCTTGGCTCGAACTGGCGCGATCGCGACGGCGATTTCCTCGACAACGACATCGACGGATTCCTCAAGCACCTGATCGCCGCGCACCTGCCGCACACGGTGATCCTGGATTGCAGTGGCAGCGATGGTGTTGCCGCACGTTATCCGGAATGGCTCGCCGCCGGCATCCATGTGATCACACCGAACAAGCAGGCCGGCGCGGGGCCGATCGAACGCTATCGCGCGATCCGTGCCGCCGCCGCAACTGGTGGCGCGCGCTTTCGCTATGAAGCCACGGTCGGTGCCGGCTTGCCCATCATCCAGACCCTGCGCGACCTGCTCGACACGGGCGATGAACTGCATGCCGTCGAAGGCATTTTCTCCGGAACGCTGGCGTGGCTGTTCAATCGCTACGATGGCAGCGTGCCGTTTTCGAAGCTGATCCTGGATGCACACGCGCTGGGTTATACGGAACCCGATCCGCGCGACGATCTTTCCGGCACCGACGTTGCGCGCAAGCTGGTGATCCTGGCGCGTGAAGCCGGTCGCGAGTTGTCGCTCAATGCCGTCACCGTCGAAAACCTCGTGCCGCCATCGCTGCAAGGCGCGGGCCGCGAGGATTTCATGACACGCCTGGGCGAACTCGACGGCGCCATCGCCGAACGTTTCGCGCAGGCGCAAACGCGAAACCATGTACTGCGTTACGTCGCAAGCCTCGATCGCAATGGGCGCGCCAGCGTGGGTCTGGTCGAACTGCCCCGCTCGCACGCCTTTGCCAATCTGCGCCTGACCGACAACGTCGTGCAGTTCACCACGCGCCGCTACTGCGACAATCCGCTGGTCGTGCAAGGTCCCGGCGCCGGGCCTGAAGTCACTGCGGCGGGCGTTTTCGCCGACCTGCTGCGCGTGGCGGCGTCACTCGGAGCACGGGTGTGAAACAAACCACCGCTTTCGCCCCCGCCTCCATCGGCAACCTCGGCGTCGGCTTCGACATCCTCGGCCAGACCTTCGAAGGCGCCGGCGATCGTGCAACTGTTCGTTGCATCGATGAACCCGTCGTACGCATCGTCGCGATTCGTGGCCTGGACAATCTGCCGATGGACGCAGCCAGCAACACCGCAGGCGCGGCGCTGATCGCGCTGTGCAATGCCTTGGATCTGCCGTTCGGCCTCGAGATCGAGCTCGACAAGGGCATCCCGTTCGGATCGGGCATGGGCGGCTCGGCCGCGAGCTGTGTCGCCGCGCTCGTCGCCGCGAATGCGTTGCTGGAAAATCCGCTGCACGTGCACGCACTCTACCCGTTCGCCCTGCACGGCGAATCCGTGGCCAGCGGCGGTCGCCACGGCGACAACGTCGGCCCGATGCTGGTCGGCGGCGTCGCACTGACAACCGCCGAGCGCATCATTCCGATTGCCGTGCCCGATGCGTGGCACAGCGTGCTCGTGCATCCGCACGCGGTGCTGGAAACCCGTCGCGCGCGCGAGGCACTCAAGGGCGCGTATGCAATCGGAGATTTTGTCGAACAGAGCGCGAACCTTGCATTGTTTCTCGAAGGCTGCAGAAGCGGCGACGTGGAGCTTGTGCGCGCGGGACTGCGCGACGTGCTGGTCGAACCCCGCCGCGCGCCGCTGATAGGTGGCTTCGCGCAGGTCAAGCAGGCAGCGCTCGATCATGCCGCGATGGGCGCGAGCATTTCCGGCGCGGGTCCCAGCGTGTTCGCGTGGTTCGAAACGCGCGCCGCCGCTGAAATCGCTGCGCCCGCGATGCGCGCCGCTTTCGCCGCCGCCGGATTTTCAAGCGAAAGTTTTGTCTCGCCGGTGAACGGGCCGGCCGCGCGAGTCATCCCATGAAATATGTCAGCACCCGCGGCGGCACGCAGCCGACAAGTTTGAGCGACGCCATCGCGGCGGGCCTGGCGCCGGACGGCGGCCTGTATGTGCCGCAGACCCTGCCACGTTTCGTTCCTGATGATTTCGCCGGACGCGAATCGCTCGCCGACATCGCCGCACGCCTGCTCGCTCCGTTTTTCGCGGGCGATGCGCTGGAATCCGAGTTGCCGGCGATCTGCGCCGAAGCATGCACGTTTGCTGCGCCGCTGCAG
>JAFEFD010000429.1 GCA_018240765.1 Pseudomonadota bacterium
AACTGCACGCGTCGCTGCTGTCCGCCGGAAAGTTTGCCATAGCGGCGTTTGAGCAGATCGCTGACGCCGGCCAGTTGCGCGATGTCGGCGACGGTGCGCGGCTGCGGGTAGTAGCTGCGGAACAGCGCGATCAGTTCGCCGACTTGCAAGGTGTCCGGCACTGCGGTGGTTTGCAGCATCGCGCCGATGCGCCGGCGCGCTGAAAGCAGGTGCGGTGCCTGGCCGAACAAGGTCGCACTTCCCGACTCCGCTCGCAGCAAACCAAGCAGCAGCGAAATTGCGGTCGTCTTGCCGGCGCCATTGGGCCCCAGCAGGGCCAGCACCTGACCACGCCGCACGTCGAGATCCACGCCATCCAGCGCCTGCAGCTTGCCATAGCGCTTGCTCGCACCATGTAGCGCTGCCACCACGTTTGCGTCCACCGTCATATTGCACCTCCCGCGGAAGATGCACGCAGTCTGGACTCGTCAGCAACCGGCATGCAGTCGCGTCAGTCAGGACTTGCCCGTGACAACTGTCAGCCGGATCGCCGTTGCCGGGGCAAATCGGGATTCGAAAGTGGCTCCCTATCCAGCATGGCAAAGCGGCCCCGCCAGCGGGCCACTTGCGCGTGGTAAAATCCGCGCCGGAACAGGGATTTCGAATTCTTTTGACGTGCCGCTCGCGGTGCGTTTCTACCGTTTGTGGAGGTGCAACATGTCCATCATCGCCAAACTCGAAGAACTCCGCCGCGCCGGCGGCGCAACCCGCACGCAGGGCCTGCCCGATGCCACGATCGAGCGCATGGCTGCGCAATTTCCGGAACTGGCCGAAGCCGTCGACGAGGCGCTCGGCGCGCAGCGTGCCATGGCTGCCGAATTCCCGGACCTGGTCAAGCTCGACGAAGCGGCGCAACTGGCGCGCGTGCAGGCCGATTTCGTCAATTTCTATGCCGATGACGCGGTGAACCCGTACATCGCGCTGGCCGCGCGCGGACCGTGGATCGTCACCCTCAAGGGCGCGGTGATCCACGATTCCGGCGGTTACGGCATGCTCGGCTTCGGTCACACGCCGAAGGCGATACACGCGGCGATGTCCAAA
>JAFEFD010000042.1 GCA_018240765.1 Pseudomonadota bacterium
GCAAGCACGAACGGCCCGCAATTCAGGCCATCGATGCGCCGCAAGGTCGGGTCGAGCGTGGCGAACAATTGATCCGCCGCGTACACGCCGGCGCCGGTGAGCGCATTGAACAAGGTGGACTTGCCCGCGTTCGTGTAGCCAACCAGCGACACCAGCGGCAGTGCATTGCGTTCGCGCGCACGCCGTGCGGTGCTGCGTTGGGTCTGCACTTTTTCCAGGCGCGCGTCGAGTTGCTTGACGCGCGCGGCGAGCAGGCGGCGGTCGAGTTCGAGCTGGGTTTCGCCCGGACCGCGCAGGCCGATCGCGCCGCCGCGCTGGCGCTCCAAGTGCGTCCAGCCGCGTACGAGGCGCGTGGCCATGTGCTTCAACTGCGCCAACTCGACCTGGAGCTTGCCTTCGTGCGAGCGCGCGCGCTGAGCGAAGATATCCAGGATCAGACCGGTGCGATCGACCACGCGACACTGGGTGAATTGCTCGAGGTTGCGCTCCTGCACCGGCGACAGCGCGTGATTGACCAGGATCAGGTCGGCGTTTTCTGCCAGCTTGAGCGCCTTCAATTCCTCGGCCTTGCCGCTGCCGATGAAGAATTTCGGGTTCGGGCGCTCGATGCGCGCAGGCAACGTGCCGACCACGCTGGCGCCGGCCGAGCGCGCCAGCTCGCTGAATTCGGACAATGCGTCCGGATCGCTTTCACCCACCCACTGCGGCTGCACCAGCAGCGCGCGTTCACCCTTGCGGGAGCGTTCGAACAGGGTTTGCGGCAAGTCAGCTCTCGACCACTTCGGCGCCGACAGACGCGGTGGCTGCGCTGCCTTCGTGTTCCGCAACGCGAACGTTGCGGCTCGGCACGATCGTGGAAATCGCGTGCTTGTAGACCATCTGGCTGACCGTATTGCGCAGCAGCACCACGAACTGGTCGAAGGACTCCACCGTGCCCTGCAACTTGATTCCGTTGACCAGGTAGATGGCAACCGGCACGCGCTCGCGCCTCAGCGCGTTGAGAAACGGATCCTGCAGACTCTGACCTTTGGACATGGTTCTTCTCCCTCGACAGCTTTGTAATTATGCGAACCGGAGAAACGGCGCGGCCAAAAAAACAGATGTGGCTTCAACGCCCCGATTCAAGGTGCTGAAAGTATACGCGTTTTTCAGCGTCCGGCTAGCGGCTCAGGCCCAGGACGTGCCCAGAAAGTCGGCCACCGCGCGCCCTGCTTGTGCCGTATGGCCTGAAACGGACGGATCCAGAGCGCGGGCGTCGAGTTCGCCGCGCAGCCAGGTATGCTGGCGTTTGGCAAGCTGACGCGTGGCGAAAATCGCGCGATCTCGAAATTCAGCCGCGTCGCATTGACCGTCCAGATGCTGCCAGGCTTGCCGGTAGCCCACCGCACGCATGGCGGGCAAATCGGGGTGCAGATCGCCTTGCGCGCGCAAGCTGCGGACTTCGTCGAGAAAACCCTGCGCAAGCATCGCGTCCA
>JAFEFD010000430.1 GCA_018240765.1 Pseudomonadota bacterium
ATATCCGCGATCAATTGCGCCACCTGCTCGCGCGATTCGAAGTTGCGCTTGAACAAAATCACGCCGCTGACTTGCGGCGCGCAAATCCAGTCGCGTTCGATGGAGCGCAGTTGCCTGCCTTCGATTCCGATGATCAACAACGTCTTATTTCCTGTCAAAAACAGCTATGGATTCTACATGCGCCGTGTGCGGAAACATGTCCATCGCGCCGGCGGCGCGCAGCATAAATCCATGCCGATTGACCAGTGTTCCGGCATCGCGCGCCAGCGAACCGGGATGACACGATACGTAAACGACGCGCCGAGTGGATTTCCGCGGCAGATATTCGAGCACGGCTTCGGCGCCGCTGCGCGGCGGGTCGAGCAGCAGCAGATCGTAATCGGACTTCGCCCAGGGCGCGTCGCGCTGGTCGGCAGCAAGATCGGCGGCGATGAACTGCGCATTGGCGATACCGTTGCGTTGCGCATTCTCGCCCGCGCGTCGCACCAGACCCGCCTCGCCTTCCACGCCAGTCACCTGCGCGGCGCGACGCGCCAGCGGCAGGGTGAAATTGCCGAGACCACAGAAGAGATCGAGCACACGATCCGCCGGCTGAGGATCAAGCAAGCCCAGCGCATGATCGATCATCGCACGGTTCATGCCGGCGTTGACCTGCACGAAATCGAGCGGCTTGAATTCGAGTTCCACGTCGTATTTGGGCAGCCGGAACGTCAATTGCGCATCCACAAGCGAAAGCGGCGCAACACTGTCGATGCCGCCGGATTGCGAAAAAATCGCCAACGCATGCGTTTTCGCGAATTCGATCAACGTGGCCTGGTCGCGTTCGGACAGCGGATGCAGGTGGCGGAACACGAGTGCAGCGATGTCGTCGCCGATCGCCACTTCAATTTGCGGAATATCGCGCTTGGCATCCAGGGTTTCGATCAGCGCCGCAATCGCGGCGATACGCTCGCCGACAACCGGCATCAACACTTCGCAGCGCGCGATGTCGGCGACGTAACGGCCGTTGGATTCGCGGAACCCGACCAGCACCCTGCCCTTTTTCTCGACGAACTTTACCGAAAGACGCGCCTTGCGCCGGTAGCCCCAGGGCGAATCCGTCAGCGGCGGCAATATGGACATCGGCACAACCTTGCCGATGCGCTCGAGGTTCTCCAGCAGCACCCGCTGCTTGGCCGCGATCTGCGCCTCGGGTTTCAGATGCTGGAGCGCACATCCGCCGCAGACGCCGAAATGCGCGCAGCGCGGAATCACCCGATCCGGCGATGCGTGCAGTACTTCCTCGACGACCGCTTCGTCGTAATGCCGGTGCTTGCCGCTGAAGCGCGCGCGCACGCGTTCGCCGGCCAGCGCGCCGGCCACGAACACGGCCTTGCCGTTGACGTGTGCCACCCCACGGCCATCGTGGGAAAGATCGGTGATGTCGGTTTCGAAAACGCTCATGCGCAGGTGCCGCGAAAGGGGCGTCATGATACCAGCGCATTGACGCGATCCCTCGCATTCCGCATCCTGCGGCCATGAAGTCCACGTCATCGCAACCGCGCGTCCTGATCGTCGACGACGATCCGGTTTCGCTGCGCTTTCTCGAAGCGGCCGTCATGCAATGCGGTTGCGCCGCGACCACCGCAGACAAGGGTGCGACCGCAGCGGCTGCGGACGGCACCTTCGATCTGCTGCTGATCGACCGCCATCTGCCCGACATTGGCGGTACGCAACTGCTGCATGCGCTGCGCGAACGCGGAATCTACGCGACGGCCATCGCCACCAGCGCGGAAATCGACGCGGCAATGGCCGTGCAACTACGCACCGCCGGGTTTGCGGATGTGCTGGAGAAGCCAGCTTCGACGCGGCGCATCCACGAAATCATCTCACGACACTTACCGAACACCTCGCCCGTTCTGCTCGACGACACTGCCGCACTCGATGCCGTCGGCGGCGACGCCCATGCGCTGCGCGCCTTGCGCAGCCTGTTGGCGCGAGAACTGGAAGAACTCGAACGCGAGCTGGAACGCATGCCCGCAGCTGCGTTGATCGAGCGCCTACACCGGCTGCGCGCGTCTTGCGGATTTTGCGGGACGACCGCTCTGGCAGCTTGCGCGGCGGATTGGCAGAATGCGCTGCGAGCCGGAAATCGATCCACGGACGAGCAACGCGATGCGTTCGCCGTCGTTTGCCGGGATACTAAAGCGGCGCTGCACAGCTAGCCGTTCGACGCGCGAACGGAACCCAGCAGATTCCATGCGTTCAATGTCGCGCCGTCCAGACGCTGCGCGAT
>JAFEFD010000431.1 GCA_018240765.1 Pseudomonadota bacterium
GTGCTGGTCGATTTCTGGGCCGAATGGTGCGGGCCGTGCAAGATGATCGCGCCGATCCTCGACGAGGTCGCGCAGAATTATTCCGGCAAGCTCAAGGTGGCCAAGATCAACATCGACCACAACCAGAAAACCCCGCGCAATTACAACGTGCGCGGCATCCCGACCCTGATGATCTTCAAGAACGGCAAGGTCGAGGCGACCCAGATCGGCGCGGTGAGCAAGACCCAGTTGACCCAGCTGATCGACAAGACGATCGGCGCGGTGAGCAAGGCACAACTTACTGGCTGATCGACAAGACAATTCGACGAGCCCGCGCACGCCGGACTTGTGTAAATCGCAAAAAAAGCTAAAAATATAGTCCTGCGCACGCTTGGCGTGCGCAGGATTTGGTGTTAAGTTACACCGGCCTGCCGAGCGTTCGCCCGGCCCGCCCTCTCTGATTTTCTCCAATTTTCCACTCCAACTTTCCGTCCTTTACGGCGCCCACGAGGCCAGTCCGTGTCCGAACCCGATAACAAAGATTCCGGCGAAAGCCGTTCCAACGATGTGCGTGCCGAAACGCGGCCGCAAGAAGCCCCGTCCGGCAACAACGCGCCTGCCAGTGTGTCCGGCGAAGGCGGCGGTGAAAACACCGGCAGCGGCGAACAGCGCCAGGGCGGCAATCGTCCGCAAGGCCGCCATGGCCGCAACCGCGGGCGCGACCGCAACCGCAGCGGCGGCGGCGACCGCAACCAACAGCGCTTCCAGCCGCCCCAGGACGAGGAATACGACGAGTCCAAGAATGGCGGCGGCGATGGCCCGCTGATCGACCTCAACGAATTGAAGCGCAAGCCGGCGCACGAATTGCTCAAGATGGCCGACGAACTCGGCATCCAGGAAGGCGTTGCGCGCGCGCGCAAGCAGGACATCGTGTTCCTGATCCTCAAGGCGCATGCCCGCGCCGGCGGCGGCGTCAGCGTCGAGGGCGTGCTCGAAATCCTGCAGGACGGCTTCGGCTTCCTGCGCGGCCCGGACGAGTCCTACCTCGCCGGTGCCGATGACATCTACGTATCGCCTTCGCAGATCCGCCGCTTCAACCTGCGCACTGGCGACTACATCGCCGGCCGCGTGCGCAATCCCAAGGAAGGCGAACGCTATTTCGCGTTGCTCCGCGTGGACACGATCAACGGCGAGCCGCCCGAGGCATCGAAGAACAAGGTGCTGTTCGAGAACCTCACGCCGCTGTTCCCGCGCAAGATGTTTCATCTGGAGCGCGGCAATGGCTCGACCGAAGACATCACCGGCCGCATCCTCGACCTGATCGCGCCGGTTGGTCGCGGCCAGCGCGGCATGATCGTGTCGCAGCCCAAGGCCGGCAAGACCATGATGCTGCAAAACGTCGCCCAGGCGATCGTGCAGAATTATCCGGAAGCGCACCTGATCATCCTGCTCATCGACGAGCGCCCGGAAGAAGTCACCGAAATGCAGCGCAGCGTGCGCGCCGAGGTGATCTCGTCCACGTTCGACGAGCCGGCCGTGCGCCACGTGCAGGTCGCCGAGATGGTGATCGAGCGCGCCAAGCGCCTGGTCGAGCACAAGAAGGACGTCGTCATCCTGCTCGACTCGATCACGCGCCTCGCGCGCGCCTACAACACGGTGGTGCCGTCATCCGGCAAGGTGCTGACCGGCGGCGTGGACGCGAACGCGCTGCAACGTCCGAAGCGTTTCTTCGGCGCCGCGCGCAACGTCGAGGAAGGTGGCTCGCTGACCATCCTCGCCACCGCGCTGGTGGAAACCGGCTCGAAGATGGACGAGGTGATCTACGAGGAATTCAAGGGCACCGGCAACATGGAAGTGCACCTGGACCGGCGTATTTCGGAAAAACGCGTGTATCCGGCGATCAACATCAACCGCTCCGGCACGCGCCGCGAAGAGCTGCTGATCGAACCCGACATGCTGCAGAAGATCTGGATCCTGCGCAAACTGCTGCATCCTATGGACGAGCTCGCCGCGATGGAATTCATGCTCGACAAGATGAAGAACACCAAGTCGAACGACGAATTCTTCAACGCGATGAAGAGATGAAAAAAGGCCGGCGAACGCCGGCCTTTTTTATTGCACGTGAGCCAGCTTGCGCTGACGCAGGTTTGGCAAAAACACCGTCAGCAATCCGATTGCCGGCAGCCACGCGCAAATCGCGTACACGTATTCAATGCCGCGGTGGTCGGCCAGTTCGCCGAGCAAGGCCGCGCCGAGGCCGCCCATGCCGAACGCGAATCCGAAGAACATGCCGGAAATCGTGCCCACCTTGCCAGGCAGCAATTCCTGCGCGTAGACCAGGATCGCGGAAAACGCGCTGGACAGGATCAAACCGATCACGACGCTCAAGACCGCGGTCCAGAACAGGTTTGCGTGCGGCAGAATCAGGGTGAACGGCAGCACGCCGAGGATTGACGCCCAGATCACGTACTTGCGCCCGATGCGATCGCCGACCGGACCGCCGACCAGCGTTCCGAGCGCGACCGCGCCGAGGAACACGAACAGGTACAGCTGCGAGTCACGCACGCTGACGTGGAAACGTTCGATCAGGTAAAAAGTGTAATAGCTGTACAAGCTGGCGAGGTAAAAATACTTCGAGAAGATCAGCGCCAGCAGCACAGCGATCGCCAGCATGACTTGCTTTCGCGACAAACCATGCGCGACTTCATGCACTGGCGATTGCGCGCGCGCGCGCATGTGTTGCGCGTACCAACCGCCCACACGCGTGAGCACGACGATGGCCGTCAATGCGGCGATGGAAAACCACGCGATGCTGTGTTGGCCATAGGGCAACACGATGAACGCCGCAAGCAGCGGTCCGATCGAGGATCCAAGATTTCCGCCGACCTGGAAGAATGATTGTGCGAAGCCGTGGCGGCCGCCGGATGCCAGGCGCGCGATGCGCGAGGATTCGGGATGGAACACCGACGAGCCCGTACCGACCAATGCGGCGGCGAGCAGCAACGTGCCGAAGCTCGTCGCCATTGCGAGCAGCAGCAAGCCCGACAGCGTGAAGCCCATGCCGACCGCCAGCGAATACGGCATCGGCCGCTTGTCGGTATACCAGCCGACCAGCGGTTGCAGCAGCGACGCGGTGGTCTGGTAGGTCAGCGTGAGCAGGCCGATCTGGCCGAAGTCCAGCGCGTAATTCGTCTTCAGCAGCGGATAGATCGCCGGCAGCAACGACTGGATCAGATCGTTGAGGAAGTGGCAGAAACTGATGGCGCCGAGCACCGTCAGTACCGTATTGGCAGCGCCGCTGCGCAGCGCGGCCTGGTTGGCGTTCATCGCGGAAATCCTGCAAGGCAGGCGGCGATTATCGCCGATCGCATCGTTCGGCGTATCCTGCCGGAATGCACGACACGCGCCTGGATGCCATCCGCCACGGCCTGCACCTGCGCCGGCTGCATCCGGCCTACTTCGCGCTTGTGATGGCCACCAGCATCGTGTCGATTGCGTTGCGCGACAGTGGCCTGAGCGCGATTCCGGATGCGCTGTTTGTGCTTAACGCCGTCATCTATCCCGCATTGATCCTGATATCACTGGCGCGCCTTGCGATTTATCCGCAGGAATGCGTCGCGGACCTGGCCGACCATCGCCGCGCCCAGGGTTACTTCACTTTCGTCGCGGCGACCGCCGTGATGGGTCTGGAATGCCACCTGATCGGCGCGCCGTCGGCGTTGATCATCGCGTTCTGGTGGCTGGCTTTTCTGGCGTGGGTGGCGATCATGTACGCCGTGTTCGCGACCTTGATCATCAAGCGCCGCAAGCCGCGTATCGAACGTGGCCTTGACGGCGGCTGGCTGCTGTCCATCGTCGCGACGCAAGCAGTGGCCATCCTCGGCGCGGCGTTGGCGCCACTCGTCCCCTTGCACGCGCATGTGCACCTGTTTCTCGCCCTAGTGCTGTGGCTGGTCGGCGGCATGCTCTACATCTGGATCATCTCGCTGATTTTCTATCGTTCCGTATTTTTTCGTCTTGCACCGTCCGAGCTGACGCCGCCGTACTGGATCAGCATGGGCGCGATGGCGATTTCCACACTCGCCGGCGTGTATCTGCTCGACTACGGCGCCGACCTGCCCGTGATCCAGGCCGCGCGCGGCTTCATCGTCGGCTTCACCTTGCTGTTCTGGGCCACGGCGACGTGGTGGATTCCGCTGCTCGTCGTGCTCGAAGCCTGGCGGCATTTGTGGAAGCGCTATCCGCTGAACTACGAACCGCTCGACTGGGGCGCGGTGTTCCCGTTCGGCATGTACGCGACCTGCACCTGGAACCTGGCGCGCGTGCTGGACATGGAAATGCTGCGGCCGATCGCGGTGTTCTTCGCCTGGGCAGCGCTGATCCTGTGGCTGTTGACCTTCATCGGCTGGATCCTCGCCGACGCACCGGAAATGTGGCGTGCGACGTTCAGGAAACTTCCGGACCACCATCGGACTTGATGCGGCCGCGCCATTGCCCCAGCGTCACGCGCGTACGCTCGCGACCGAGTTCGATCAGCTCCGGCGCACGATGGAATTCGTAAAACGCGCAGGCCGTGCGCGGGATCGGCACCACCAGATCCGGCGGCTGTGCGGCGAGCTTGAAGCGCGTGAGCGTGGACTGCACCGCGTCGAGCGAGCGCGCGAAGGTTTCCAGCAAACCGGGATCGGAATTCGCATCCGGCGTCGCGACGTCGGCATCGTCCGGCGCGGCATTCACATCCACGGCGATGGTGCAATCGGTGAGGTCGCGCAGGGTTGGCGTGATCGGGACCGGATTGAGCAGGCCGCCATCGACCAGCACGCGGCTTTCGTAATGATGTGGACGAAAAACGGTGGGAATCGCGATCGACGCTCGAATCGCGTCGAACAGCGGTCCGCGCGAAAACCACACTTCGCGCTGCGCAATGATGTCCACGGCCACGGCGGTGTAGGGAATCGACAAGTCCTCGATGCGCACGTCGCCGATCAGTTCGCGCAGCCGACCGATGATGCGGTCGCCCTTGATCAGGCCGCCGCGAAACGTCCAGTCGAGCAGGCGCAGCACGTCGTACTTCTGCAAGCCGCGCGCCCAGTCGCGATAGTCGTCGAGTTTGCCCGCTGCGTAAATGCCGCCGACCAGCGCACCCATCGAGGCGCCGGACACGCTGCGGATTTCGAAACCCTGCGCGAGCAATTCCTCGATCACGCCGATGTGCGCATAGCCGCGCGCGCCACCGGAACCGAGGACAAGGGAAACGGTTTTCGCGTTGGCGTTCACTTGTACGCCCCGAGCGCCAGTTGCAGCATGATCTTCATTTCTTCGCGCAGGGAAACGGGTGCGACGACTTCGGCGTCCGCGCCATAGCGCAGCACGTCCATCAGCAGTTCGCGCGAATTCGAATACGGCACTTTCAATTCGTAGCGGCCATCGGGCAGGCGTGTGCCTTGCTGCTGCGAGTGCCAGTGTTCGTCGGCGACCCAGCGCGCTGCGTGCGCGGAAAAGCGGATCGTCGCGGTGGCCTTGGGTGCGCCGGAGAAAATTCCGTAGCTCGATGCCAGGTGCGTGTTCAATTCCGCTTCACCGCGATCTTCAGCGGCATCCTCGAGCACACTGGCGCGGCCGATCCGGTCGAGCGCGAAGCTGCGCAGCGCGTCGCGGCCGTGGTCCCAGGCGTCCAGATACCAGTTGTCGCGGTAATGGGTCAGGCGTTGCGGCGACACTGTGCGTGTTGTCGCCTCGTTGGTCGAACGCGCGCGGTAATCGAATTTCAGGCGCTTGCGCCCAAGCACCGCGCCGGCGACGTGGCGGAACGTCGCCTCGTCCACGCGCCGCGTGCCCGAGCCGATCACGCGGATGCGTTCGATGGGAAAGCTGCGCCCGTCGGTCTGGTTCGACAGCAGGCGGTCGATGCGCGCGCGGAACGGCGCCAGCGTCGAAGCGAGGATGCCAGGGCCGGTGCGCCCGACCAGTTCGTTGAGCGCGAGCAGGGCCTGCAATTCCTCGCTGGTCAGCCACAGGCCGGGCAGCTCGAAGCGCTCGGCCTCATCCGCGTTGTAGCGGAACGCGGCCTCGTCACCCTCGCTGTCGATCGGCGCACCGAGCGCGTCGCGCAGGAAGGCGATGTCTCGATACCCCGTGGCGCGCGAGCAGCCCAGTTCATCCAGGATTTTCGCCAGCGGCACCGGATAGCGTGCGGATTTCAGCAACCGGTGCAGGGTGAGGATGCGTTCATATCTGTCCATGCCGTTATCATACGGCCATGCCGCACAAGAATCTGAAACTGAGCGAGCCCGTCGGCGACGAGGTCAAGACGACCACGTGCTACATGTGCGCGTGCCGCTGCGGCATCAAGGTGCACCTGAAGAACGGCCGCGTGCGCTACATCCAGGGCAATCCCGCGCATCCGGTCAACAAGGGCGTGCTGTGCGCGAAAGGCTCGGCCGGGATCATGCAGCATTATTCGCCGGCGCGATTGCGCAAACCGCTCCTGCGCACCGGCGAGCGCGGCAAGGGAGAGTTCCGCGAGATCGAATGGGACGAGGCGCTGGCACTGGCGACAAAGTGGCTGGGCGACATCCGCGCGCGCAATCCGGACGAACTCGCGTTTTTCACCGGCCGCGACCAGTCGCAGGCGCTGACGAGCTGGTGGGCGCAGCAATTCGGCACCATCAATTACGCTGCGCACGGCGGCTTCTGCTCGGTGAACATGGCCGTGGCCGGCATGTACACGCTGGGTGGAAGTTTCTGGGAGTTCGGCGAACCGGATTGGGAGCACACGAAGTACCTGCTCATGTTCGGCGTCGCCGAGGATCACGACTCCAATCCGATCAAGCTCGGACTCGGCAAGCTCAAATCGCGCTGCGCGAAGATTGTCGCGATCAACCCGGTGCGCACCGGTTACGCCGCCATTGCCGACGAGTGGATCGGCATTCGTCCCGGTACGGATGGTTTGTTCGTCGGCGCGCTGATCCGTGAATTGCTGATCGCCGACCGCATCGATTTCGATTACCTCGTCAAGTACACCAATGCGCATCACCTCGTGGTGCGCAA
>JAFEFD010000432.1 GCA_018240765.1 Pseudomonadota bacterium
CGAGGCCGAAGCGCGCACCGGTCGCGGACATGAATTGCAGCGGGCCGCTGGCGCCGGAACGCGACACCGCATGCACCTTGCCACCGGATTCCTGCGCCAGCATGCCGAACAGCAACGCCTCCGGCAGTCCGGCCTTCTCGTACTGCGGCCACATCTCGTGGCGCAGATACTGGTAGTTTTCCCAGGCACGCATCAGGTTGGGGCGATATTGCGTCAGCCACTGCTCGATCGCCACCTTCATCGGATCGTTCATGGCGATGATGTCGCCGAGCTTGTGGCCCTTGAGCAGCGCTGCCGCACGCCCGGCCTGCGGCAGCGCGGCCACCACCGGAGACGTTTCGCCGGCTTCGGCGGACGCGTCCGGTGATTCGTCGGCACTATCCGCCGCGCCGGGAGCGGCATTCACCGGCGTGCGCAGCAGCTTGTCGAACGCGGCGAAGAATCGCGCCGTGTCACAGCCGCGCGTGGATGCGCACTGCGCCGCCGCCGTCTGCAAATCGTCCAGCGCCGCATTGGCCTTGTCCGTCGCATCGCCCGCCTCGCGCGCGGCGAGGTAGTTACCGGTGTCGCTATCCAGCCGCGTGTACAGAGCGGTCACCGCGCCATCCGGTGCAGCGCTTGCCGTCTGGCGCGGCGGCTGTCCGGCGCAGGCGGCGAGCAACAGACACGGAACGATGACGGAACACAGGCGGCGCATGATCGGCACTCCTCGCGGTTTCGTGCACGTTACCCGGCATGACGCGCCGCGACAACCCCACGTGCTGCATGCCGATACAATGCGTCCACCGCAATGCCCCGGTATCGTTCACGATGGTCGCGCCTGACGCCAACCCCGAACCCGCAGCCGATCCGCTCCCCTTGCACGAACGCTGGCCGCAGGCGTTCGGCTATCCGCTGCAGATGGCCGCGCTGTCGACCATCGTCGCGATCGCCGTCGCCCACGTCGTCGTGCGCCTGATCCCCGGCATCGTCGGCTGGATATTCGATCTGATCGTCTGGGCCGGATTCTTCAAGTATGCATTCGAGGTATTGCGCTGGAGCGCGAACGGCCGCAGCGAGGCGCCGGAAATCAGTTTCACGGTCAGCGACGAACTCGGCCGTTACGCCGTGCTGCTGTTGCTGCTGGTCGAAGTCGCGCTGGTCCTGATCGCGATGTGGTGGGGCGTGCTGGCCGCGCTGATCGTCGGCATCGTGCTGATGGCCGCGATGCCGGCGATGGTGACGATCCTGGCGCTGGAAGAAGGCATGACCCGCGCGCTCAACCCGCTGATCTGGCTGATGATCGCCTCGCGCGTCGGCGGACATTATTTCGTGCTGGTCGGATTCTTCTGCGCCGCGCTGGTCGCGCAGAGCGTGTTCGCCGCAACGATCGCTGCGCAGATCCCCTGGCCGGTCGGGCCGCTGCTCGTGTGGCTGATCGTCAACTACCTGATGATCGCGAATTTCCACCTGATCGGCGGCGTGATCCACGAGCATCGCGATGAACTCGGTTATGCCGGGCACTTGGAATTGCAGGACGAAGTGCCGCATACCGACGCCTCGCGCGCAATCCTGGACGCCGCGCGCGCACGCGCCGCCAGCGGCGACGTGCGTGGCGCCGTGGCGCTGCTGCGCGACGAACTCGCTGCGCATGCCGACTTGCCGCCGGTGCATGACGAATACCGGCACTGGCTGCGCCAGGACGGCGACAAGGCCGAACTCGTTGCGCACGGGAAAAGGTATATCCCTGCACTTCTGGAAAAGGGGCAGGATCGACGCGCGATCGACGTGGTGCGCGAATGCCAGGTACTCGATCCCGCGTTCGCCCTGGACAAGGCGGAGGAGATCACGCGCCTTGCGCATGCCGCCGCCGATGCCGGCCAGACCCAGATTGCGCTCGGCCTGCTGGCCGGTTTCCACAAGCGCTTCCGCAACCACGCGGACATCGGCCGCAACTACCTGCTTGCCGCGAAACTTTGGGCCGAGCGCATGAACAAGGAAATGCAGGCGCGGGCTATGCTCAACCAGATCAAGCTGACCATGCCGAATGATCCGGTGATTCCGCAGGTCGACGCTTATCTTGCCTTCCTCGACAAGATTTCCGCGACGCCGGCGAAGGCCGCGCCGCCCAGCGCAACGTGAGCCGCTGGCGTCCGCCCCAAGCCGCGTCCACCGCGATCATCACTGCGGATGGCCATCGCCGGCTCAAGGCCGAACTCGACGATCTGTGGCGCGTGCGCCGTCCGGAAGTGGTCAAGGCGCTGGCCGCCGCCGCGGCCGAGGGCGACCGCTCCGAAAACGCCGAGTACACCTATCGCAAGAAGCAACTCGGCGAGATCGACCGCCGCGTGCGCTATTTGTCCAAACGCATTCCCGTGCTGAAGGTCGCACAAGGTGCGCCCACCGATCGCAAAGCGATCTTCTTCGGCGCCTGGTTCGAGATCGAAGACGAAGACGGCAACGTGTGCCGCTACCGCATCGTCGGCCCGGACGAAACCGATGCCGTAAGCGGCTGCATCAGCATCGACTCGCCCCTGGCGCGTGCGGCGCTGAAAAAACGCGTCGATGACGAGTTCGAAGCGCAATTGCCGGGCGGGATGCGGCGTTTCACGGTGACCGTAGTGAGTTACGACGGTTTCAAATGACGTGGGACAAGCCCCGCATCAAATGTTTTCTTCGTCGCGAATCCGGTTGATCAGCTCGTTGGTGACGATACGGCCACTGGCGGGAAGCGGGCAGAACCCATAGAAGGATTCCTGTACAACATCGTCGATGTCGAGCGTGATACTCATGATGTCCATATTTTACCGCATCAGTTGCACAGCTGCATGCTGCAACGGCTTCGGATAGCACCGCCCGGTCCGCAAAGGCCGAAAGCATGCCGCCGTGCGGTAAAAATCCTCGCCTTCGTTATCCGCATGCCAGCCGGGAATGCCGGACAACGGCAATGGCCGCAGTTCCTGCGGGTCGTTCAGGATTTCGCCCCGGGCGATCGCCACGGCGACCGCTTGCGTTGCATTTTCCACATTTCCACTTTCAGGCATCGTTGCGACGCACTTGCCGACCAGCAGCTGTGTCGGCTCGAGCGCGTGTTCGAACAGGGCGTGCCCGAACACCACGGCGTCGATGCGACCATCCAGCCACGCGTCGCGCTCGCGCCAGAACAGGCCGTGCCAGTCGTGCGCGTCCCACAACGCCAACAAAGTGGCGTCGCGCACGATCACAACGACGCCGCCCTCGTCGAAATGCGTCAACGCGCATTGCGCACGCGTGCGCTGCTTCGGCCCGGCTTTCGCGATCTCCGCGACTTGCCGCGCATTGAGCGCGCGCTTGATTTCAGGAAAGCGCAGCCAGACCAGCGCATTGAGCAGGTCATGCCAATTGCGCTCGCGCGTGGCGATCTCACTACGCTCGAAGATGCGCTGTTCGTAGTGCTTGCCGTCGGCTAGCAATTCTGGAGTTTGTGCGACGAAGCGAAATGACGTATCCGGTCGGCACGCATTCAACAGCGCAACGTCCGGCCAGCCGGCGCGCAGCAGATCTTCGAATTCGTTCCAATGCGACAGCGGCGGGCGGGCGAATACGCTCGGGTCGATCGCGTCGCGCGCGGGTGCGACGAAGCGCATGACAGTCAAACTGCAACGCGGCCCATCAAGTCATGCTCATCCGCTTCCTCAACCACGACATCCACGAACTGCCCCGGCTTGAGTTTCCGCCCATCGCGAATGCGCAGCACGCCGTCGATCTCGGGCGCATCAGCGCTGGTGCGCGCAATCGCGCCATCGCCATCGACATGATCGACCAGCGCCTTGAGCGTCTTGCCGATCTTGCGTTGTAATTTTTCTGCGCTGATGGCCGCTTGCTTCGCCATGAA
>JAFEFD010000433.1 GCA_018240765.1 Pseudomonadota bacterium
CCGTGATCGTGCAGTACAAGGCCAGTTCCGCTGCTCCGGAAAACGCGCAATTGACCGGCACCTGCCAGACGGTTTCTCTCGGGGTGGGCGGGTTCACGCTCAACTGCAACAATGCCAGCGGGCAGCTGGCTTCGCTGGCCGGCACGTTGCTGGCGGCACTTGCTTCTGCGACACCTACGCCGATGCTCGATCCGAAGGCGTTGACCGCCTTGTGTGTGTTGCTGCTTGGAATTGGCGGCTACTTCGCCAGCCGCAAGCGCGCCTGAATCAGAGTTGCGGCAGCTTGCGCGCCCGCCAGGGCGTGAGCAGCATTCCCCACACATTGTGCCAACGCGGCGCATCCAGTGCGCGCAGCCCGAATTGGGCTGCGTCGTCGACTGGCGGCGTCAAGGTGCCGAACGCGCGATCCCAAAGCGACAGCAGCATGCCGTAGTTGGAATTGGTGCGCGCCAGTTCCGGGGAATGGTGGCTCCAATGCATGCGTGGCGTGACCAGTAGCCACGAAAATACGGTGTCGACCCAGCGCGGCCAGCGCACCGCGGCATGATGCAGGTTTGCGAATCCCAGATTCAGGATTTCGTGGATCAGGAATACCCACGCCGGTACGCCGATGGCCGCGCAAGCCACCAGGCGCCACAGTTCAGTCGGAATGATGTGCAATGGGTGCTGGCGCAGGTTGGTGGTTACGTCCATCTGCGGATCGGAATGATGCACCGCGTGCAACAGCCATAGCCAGCGCACGTTGTGGCTCAGGCGGTGGAAGATGTAATCGCTGGCATCGAGCAGGGCGAACGCGAGGATGGCGTGCAGCCAGAACGGCAGCGGCAGGAAATACAGCACGCCGATGCGACGAAACTGCATCCACTGCAACAGCAGCCAGATCGTGCCGCCGAATACCAGTGAAACCACGACGATGCCGGCGACCCACAGCAGCAGGTTATGCCCGCCATGGGCGAAGCGACGTGAATTCCAATGTGTGCCGACGGCGGGCGCGAGCCACTCGGCCGCGAGCATCAGTACGAAGCCGCCGAACAGCACCCAGACGGCGATGTGCTGCAGCCAGAGCAGCGAATCAAGGTTTTGCGCGAAGTCGGGCATGCGCTCAGCGCAGCGCCGCGGCTATCGGGCCGATGGAACCGTCGTTCGGCGCGGGCTTGATGCCAAGGATGTGCGTGAGCAGGGGATACACATCGACGTTGTCGAATTCCGGAATCACGAATCCACGTTTGAATGCGGGACCGTGCGCGACAAACAGCGCTGCCATTTTCGGATCGGCGTTGTCGTAGCCGTGTTCGCCGCTTGAGATGTGGTGATCGGGGCGGTCGAGATAGCTTTGCGTCTCGATCAGCCAGCCATCGTCGGCGA
>JAFEFD010000434.1 GCA_018240765.1 Pseudomonadota bacterium
GTCGACCACGCGCTTGGGCGTGTCGAGCAGGCCCTCGCGCGTGGGCTCGTCGCCGGCCCAGCGCAACAGCGTGCGCACCGCGTCCAGCGCCTGCTCGCGCGTGACCGCGGGCGAGGTCGGTTTGGCGGCGGCGCACAGGGAGGACTTGCCGGATGGGGACATGACGAAACTCGCGCGGACGAGGGCGCGACAGTTTAGCGCGTCGGCAAGACTGGCGCGCGTGCGTCTATTCGAATCCGTCGCCGAAGATCGGATCCGTCACCACCGCATGTACATTCGACCAGAGCGCGCGTAAATCGGTTTCGAGCAGACTGTAGCTGCTGTAGACGAGGAACACCGCGGCCACGCCGGTTGAATTGTCGACCCACGGCGAGGTCGCGAACTTGCCGGTGCTCGACACTTGCACGGCGTTGCCTTGCGGATCGATCGAATTGCGCCACTCGCCGTAACCGTAGCCATAGGCCAATGGATCGGGTGTGTAGATGACCGGCGCGGAATGCGTCTGGTCCTTCTGCATGTCGGCGATATCGTTGGCGGAAAGATATTGAGTGCCGTTCCACTGGCCGTGTTGGGCCACCATCTGCACCGCGTTCGCATAATCGAGCAGGGTCGAACGCACCCCGCCGGCGACCTGGGGATTCGGCACCGTCACGTAGGGCGGCTTGAGCGAGACGGTCGCGAAATCGGTATTCGTCATGCCGAGCGGCGTAGTCACCTCGTCCTGGAAAATCTGGTCCCAGGTTTTGCCGGTCGCGAGCGTCGCCATGTAGCCGCCGACCTGCATGCCGTTCCCGGTGTAGGCGAAGCCGGTGCCGGGCGAATATTGCAGCGCCGTCGAAAGAATTTCCTGCACGCAGGTTTGCAGCGTGTAGTTCGTCTCGTCGCCGAGGCAGGCGGCGTCGTTCTGCGTCAGCCCCGAGGTGTGGCTGAACAACTGGCCCAGCGTGATGTTCAATTTGTCGGATGGCGCAGTCGGAATGTATTGCCCGATCGTATCGCTCCAACTCATCGTGCCGCGCTCGACCAGCCGCTCGATCGCCAACGCCGACAGCCATTTGCTCGCCGAGGCGATGGGAATGCGAGTCGTTGATGCGTATGTGCCGAAATACTGCGTGTAGATGGCGGTGCCATTGCGAATCACGATCAACGAGGCGCCGTTGATCGATGGATTCGCCTGCAGTATCGCGTCGATCTGCTGCGTGACCGGCGTGAAATCGTAGGCGACGTCTGCACGGCACGCTGCCGCGGCGAGGAGTCCGAAAAGCAGGGCTGGCAGGCGCACGATGATTTCCTTGTCGCGTCGGGATGCCGACCACAACGCGCCAGGCGGCGTCGAGTTGACGCCGACATCCGCTTCAAGAAAGTCATTCTAAATTGTCCGGACATGCGTACATGTACACTGCGCCAGCTTGTCGATAGCCAAAGGGGGAATCCGATGTTGCGCACTGTGCGATTCTTTCTCGCCTTCTCGATTCTGGCCGGTGTCGCGTCGATGGCCCAGGCCGCCGCCACATTGACAGTCACCGGCACCGGCGAACCGGCGGCACTCGATACCGACGACTGCACCGGAACATCGTGCGCGACGTTGCGCGGCGCCATCAACCACGCGCAATCGGGCGACACGATCAGCTTTGCACCAGCGCTTGATGGCGCGACGATCAGCCTGACGCTGTACACCAATTGCCTGAGCACGACCGATACGCTCGGGGCAACCTGTCTGCCACAAATCAGCGAGTGGGCAAGCGCCGGCTACGTCACCCAATTCGGGCCATCGGCGTTCTATATCCCGCGTAATTTCACACTAACCATCGATGCCGCCACCGGCTTGTCGCATGGTCTGTCCATCATGCGGGCTTCCGGCGCGACGAATTTTCGGCTATTCGATGTCGGCGTCGGCGCCACGTTGAACTTGTCCGGCTTGCGCTTGAGCAATGGTCATGCGGAAGGTGGACACAGCACTTTGGGCGGCGGCGCGCTAGGCGCGGGCGGGGCGATTTTCAACCAAGGGTCCCTGAACCTGAAGCAATCAACGCTGGGCGGCAATGTCGCACAAGGTGGCAATAACGGTAACGGTATTGTCTACGGCCTCGGAGGCGGCGGCGCGGGCCAGGATGCCTTGGCAAACGGCGGCGGTCCCAATGGCGGCGCAGCCGATATCGAAAACAACCGTGACGCGTCTGGAAGCCCCGGAAGCTTTGGTGGCGGCGGCGGCGAAGGGACGAGCTCGGGCAGCAGCCCTAGCGCAGGCAACGGCGGCTCGGGAGGCTTTGGCGGAGGTGGCGGATATGGTCAAGGCCGCCCGGGCGTTGGCGGCGTCGGCGGTTTTGGCGGTGGTGGTGGCGGCGGCGAAAATTACGGGGGCCTCGGCGGATTTGGCGGCGGTGGTCCTGACAATGCCGCAGGTGGCGGTGGTGGCATGGGTGGCGCAATCTTCAACGACGCTGGCAGCATCTCCCTGACCAACGTGACGCTTGGCGGCAACTCGGCGACGGGTGGTTCACCTGGCGGGTCGGGCTATGGCGGCGCGATCTTCAACTACGCAGGTTCCCTCAGCGCCAATTTCGTCACCGCCTCGGGCAACTCGGTGGCTGCCGGCACCGGCGCGAGCGCAGACGGCGGCGCAATCTACAGCCTGGGCGATGCGGCATGCGCGGGTGGCGGCAATACCTGCAA
>JAFEFD010000435.1 GCA_018240765.1 Pseudomonadota bacterium
CATGCGGTGCCGGCGATCGTCGGCGGCATGGCCCGGAACGCGAGCACGCCAGCCGGCGCGAACGCGCTGAACGACGCGCTCGGCGCGCACGGCGGCGATTTGTCCGGGATTCTGAACGGCGTGCTCGGCGGCGGCTCGGGTTCCGGCATCGGCGGTGCCATCCTCGGCCATGTCTTTGGCGGCAATCAGGGCGCCGTGAACCAGAGCCTGGGCCAGGCCACGGGCATGAACTCGCAAAATGCCGGACAGCTGATGGCGATTCTGGCGCCGATCGTGATGGGCGCACTGGCCAACCACGCGCAAGGCCAGGGCGTCGGCGCCGGCGGTCTGGGCGGAATGCTCGCGCAGGAAGTGCAGCAGGTGCAGCAGCAGGGCGGCTCGGCCGGCGGCCTGCTCAATTCGGTGCTGGGCGCCGGCGGCGGCAATCTTTCCGGAATGCTGGGCGGGCTGCTCAACGCATTCACGAAGCGTTGATTTTTTGACGGCGATCACGCACATGCGTGGCTGCGCTGCGGACAATGCACATATGCGGGGAATCCTGATTGGGTCATTGGCACTGCTCGCGCTCGCGCCCTGCGCGCGCGCGGCGACCGTCATCGTCAACGTGGGCGGCAGCGCGGGCCTGGTATTTTCGCCGCAAACGGTGACGATCCAGCCCGGCGACAAAGTCACCTTCATCAACAAGGGCGGCTACCACAACGCGGTTGCCGACAATGGCGTGTTCCGCTGCGCCCAGGGCTGCGACGGCGATGGCCACGGCGGCAGCGGCACCGCCAGCCGCAACAACTGGATTGCCAGCGTTACTTTCACCCAGCCCGGCACGATCGGCTATTTCTGCGAAATCCACGGCAGTCCCGGCAACGGCATGTACGGCACCATCGTCGTGGCGGCGCCGCAGCCGCCGATCGCGGCGCCCGGTCTTCGCGGCATGTTTGCCCTGCTGCTCGCTGGCGTGCTGGTATTGCTTGCGGGACTGCGCCTCAGACGAAACCGAGATATTTCGTCGTGAAGTTGCCCAGGCTCGGAAACACCGTGGCAATATCGCTATCGTTGACGCCGAACCAGCGCGCCAGCGTTGCCGCGTACTGTTCCACCGATGTCGTGGGGATCATGCGGCCGTAGCCGTCGCCGGAATCGTTCAGGTTCTGCGAATAGCCGGTGATCGAATCATCCACATTCGGATTGGCCAGGCTTGGCATGACCAGGCCGAACTTGGCTGAAGCGCCGGAAAAACCGCAGCCGTTGCCGTAGAACTTGCCGCCATTTACGGCGCCGCCGACGACGAAATGGTGCGAACCCCAGCCGTGATCGGTGCCGCCGTCGTTGCTGGTCATGGTGCGGCCGAAATCCGAGCAGGTAAAGGCGGTCGCCTTGTCGGCGAGGCCAACGCTGTTGAGCGCGTTGTAGAAACCGGCCAGTGATCGCGACAGCAGCGGCAGCGTGTCGCCGTGCGAAGCGAGCTCGTCGCTGTGCGAGTCATATCCGCCGGTGCTGACAAAGAACACCTGGCGCGACAAGCCGGTATATCCCGGAATGTTGTTGTTGGCTGCCCAGATGAGTTTCGCCACGGTCTGCAACTGCGTATCCAGATCGCCGCCGGTCGACAGCGCATCCGGAAACTGGTCATGCGCGTTGAATGCCGGCGCGCCGCTCAGCGCCCCGTTGATGATGCCGGCGGTGGCGATCGAATGATTCATCGAATTGGCAAAGGCGCGTTCGAGCACGTTTGCCTGCGCGTTCACCGCCTGCAAGTTGCAGAACGCGGCAACCGCGCCCGGATCGTAGGCACCGCTCGGATCGCACAACCCGGAGCCGTTGCCGGCATTGTTGTAGCCCAGGAAATTCACCGTGGTCGCGCTGTCCGAACCCATGTCGTAGGCGTTCACGTCCTGTCCGCGCGTGTAGATGTCGCCACCATTCACGGCAAGGAGAATCGGGATGCCGGGCGCGTTGACGCCGGCGACCATGTCGGCCAGACGGCCACCCCAACCGGTCACCGGCAAGTTGCTCGGCGGCGAGGATTGCCAATAGTTGGATTGGTCGGAGTGCGAAAACAGTTGTGGCGGCAGCGGGTAACCGTCGCCCTGATACTGGGCTTGCGTGGTCGGCTGCACCAGGGTGCCCGTGTTGGCGACCACGGCCGCGCGTCCGGCATTGAACACGCTGGCGAGGTCTGCGCTGAGGTTGCCCGGCCCGCTACCCGTGGCGGATATTTTTTGCGGCGCCATGACCGGATTGAGCGCATATTGGTTGCCGTCACCCGGACTGCCCGCGCCACTGCTCGGTGCATTGAGAACCGTGACGCCGGTCATCTGCGCGCGATTCAATGCCAGTTGCGGGCGTACGCCGCCGCTGCCGTAAAAGCCGTTGAATGC
>JAFEFD010000436.1 GCA_018240765.1 Pseudomonadota bacterium
CGGTGCGCAGCAGCTGGTCGTCCATCGCCGCCTGCAGGCGGGTGATGCCCAGGCCCGGAATTTTCGCGCTCTCGAAATGCGCGGTCGTGGTCCATGCCAGCGACACGATCAATGCCACGCTGACCAGCCAGAACAAGGCGAAGATGCGCCAGAACAGGCCGCGCATGTCAGCCTTCGTCCACGATGCGGAAGACATAACCGCCGCGGTGCACCGTGCCGATCATCGATTCGCCGTCGGCGGCGGGTCCGAGTTTTCGCCGCAATTTGGAAATGTGGACATCTATACTCCGGTCGAACGGACCGAGCGGGCGGCCGAGCACGTCCTGCGACAAGGTTTCCTTGCTGACGACCGTGCCGGCCTCGCGCAGCAGCACGGCGAGGATGTTGAATTCCGTGCCGGTCAGCGCGAGCGGCTCGCCGCGCAACGCCGCGCTGCGCGATGTGGCACGCAGGGACACCGGGCCGACGCTGATGTCGTCGAGCTTCGGCACCTCGCCGTCGCCGCGCGTGCGGCGCAGGATCGCGCGCAGGCGCGCCGCGATCTCGCGCGGATTGCACGGCTTGGGCACGTAGTCGTCGGCGCCCAGTTCCAGGCCGAGGATGCGGTCGATGTCCTCGCCGAGCGCGGTGAGCATGAGCACGGGCAGGCGCGAATCGCGGCGCAGTTCACGCAGCAGGTCAAGGCCGGATTTCTCCGGCAGCATCACGTCGAGAACGATCGCGTCGTAAGCGTTGTCGCGCGCCAGCTGCAGGGCCTGCGCGCCATCGTGGCTGACAGCGACGTCGAAGCCGTCGCGCACGAGGAAGTCGCGCAACAGATCGCACAACTCCTCGTCGTCGTCGGCCAGCAGGATCTTCGCTTCGCTCATGCGCGCGAAGTGTACGCAAAGGCCGCGCGCGGGGCGCGGCCTTTACGCGTTTTTACTTGCCGGCGGCAGCGCCGTGATGCTGGGCCGACAGCTTGTTCATCAGCGGCAGGACCGCAATGGCGATCACCGTGCAGACGATGCCGGCGTAGCCCAGGTTGGTGAACAGGTGGGTGTAGATCGGCAGCGTCTGCAGCGGATCGGTCAGGTCCTGCGGCACGGCCGCGTAGTTGGCGACGATGCCGCCTAGATACTGCGAGATGCCCACGCCGACGTAGTAGGCGCCCATCATGAAACCGCCCATGCGCGCCGGCACGTAGCGCGCGATCATCGCCAGCCCCAGTCCCGAAACCAGCAACTCGCCCAGCGAGTACAGGCCGAAGCCCCAGATCAGCACCCAGGTCGAAGCCTTGCCGGCGGCGTCGGCGTACAGCCCGGCCATGCCGTAGACGAAATAACCGGCGGCGACCATGGCGAAGCCGAGTGCGAACTTGGCGGCGATGGAGAAATCCTTGCCGCGCTTGCCGAAGTGCGTGTAGGCCCAGGCCAGGATCGGCGACAGGATCATGATCCAGATCGGATTCAGCGCCTGGTACTGTCCCGGCAGCCATGTATACAAATGCACGCCGAACAGGCTCCAGTCCCAGTTCGTGTTGCGCAGCGCGAACAGCGCGAGCGACGTCGGCATCTGCTGGTAGAAGATGAAGAAGAAGATGGTCTGGATCGTCAGCACCA
>JAFEFD010000437.1 GCA_018240765.1 Pseudomonadota bacterium
GCAATCGCCAATGTCGATAACGGCAATACCACGGCGTTCCCGGAATGCACCCCGGCACCGGAGACCGGATCGGGCGCCGACAATGTCATCGATCTGGGTGGCAGGACCGTCATCCTCAACAGTGCCGTACCCGATCCAGTAACGGGCATGACCACCTACAACAGCACCATGCCGGACATTTTCCCGAGCTCCAGCATCGGCAAACTGACGATACAGAACGGTACCGTGCAATGTTTTGTCGATCCTGTCTCCAACGACGGCATACGCATGTTCCACGTCGTCGGAGGCGATTTGACGTTGAAGAACCTTACCGCCAACAAGTGTACGGCGAGCGTGCGGGGCATTGTGGTGCAGAATGACTCCGGCAACACTACCCTGACCAATGCCACGATCGGCGACCAACTGGTCAGTGCCAATGGCATCCATTCGACGGACGGCGGCTTCGGCGGCTGCATCGATCACGGCAGCGGCAGCCTCAACATTACCGATTCGACCTTCGGCAACTGCGCCATCGACACGAACGGCCCGAACAAGGGCTACGGCGGCGCGCTGCACATCGGCAATGTGAGCACCCCGGCGAATGCTGCGTTGACCAATGTCGTGTTCACCAGCAATACGGCCGGCGAAAGCGGCGGTGCGATCTATTTGACCGGCACCGATGCGCTGTCGATCGTCAACGGCGCATTCACCAACAACACCGCGAACGGCGATACGTTCAACGCCGGCAGCGCGGAAATCGGCGGCGGCGCGATCTTCGGTTCCAACACCGCCAATGGCGGTCACTCGCTGCCCGACATTCCCAGCCATTTCCTCATCCTGGGTACGGTGTTCACGGCCAACTCGGCGCCCAAGGGCACTGGCGGCGCGATCCTGATCGGCAGCGGCGGCAACCTCAACCTCGGCCAGGCCCTGCCGCCGCCGCCGTGGATCCTGCCGCCCGGTCCCGGGCCGGTTGCGCCCGGCTTGAACATCAGCATTCCCGGTGGCGTGTTCAACAGCCAGTTTTTCAACAACTCGGCCGGCGGCACCTGGAATGGATCGCCCGTCGATACCCGCGCAGGCGCAGGCGGCGCGATCTTCGTGCACGGCAATCTCGACATGCTCGATTCCAGCCTGGTCAACAACACCGGCAGCAATGGCGGCGGCGTCGCGCTTTACGGATCCAGTGCAACGGCCTACTTCGGCAATGTCACGTTCAATGGCAACACGGCCAGCGCGAATGGTGGCGGCATCGC
>JAFEFD010000438.1 GCA_018240765.1 Pseudomonadota bacterium
ACGCACGCCGACGCCTTGTTCGATCGAATGATTGCCCTCGCGCACGATGCCGTCCTCGAGCACCCATGATTCACTGCGCGAATGCTGGAAATACAGGTCCGCCGCGTCGATGGACGGACCCATCAGCTGCCCGAATACGCGTTCGAGATCATTGCTGGAAAATCCGCCGGGTTGCAGGAGTTGTTTTTCGACTTGGGCAAGAATCGTCATGAGGGGTTCGTGGCAGCTGCGGGTGGATCGTTCGTGGTCTTTGCGTTGTTGTCTTTCAGCGTGGCGGGTTTGGTCTTCTTCGGCGCCGGCTCGCCCTTCACTGTTTCTTTGGCGATTTCGGTGATCACGGGTTTTTCCCAACTGCCGGTGACGCTGTAACGCACGCGGGTGACGTCGTTCAGCGCCTTGCGCAGCACGCCTTGCAGCACGGCGCCAGCCGCGGCGCCGACCGGTCCGCCGACGACGGCGCCGCCGATCATCAAGGCGCCGCCGACATGCGGTGTGACTTCCATGGTTTGGTCGTAGTCCTTCGCTTTCAAGCCGGCGCGGCCATCGACGACGATATCGGCCGCAGGACCCTTGACCTTCAAGTCGGTCGTGAAGGCGTTGCCGTCCTTGAGCGTAAAGGTTCCTTCGATGGAGTCGAAGCTGAAGCCGGACTTGAAGAAATCGCCGAAATCCAGCGACAGACGGCGCGGGATCGCACTCAGGTTGAACAAGCCGAAGATGCGCCCCGCGCCGGGATCGGCGTCCGGAATGCGGCCTTCGGCCACCGAAACCTTGAGCGTGCCGTTGAGGCGCGCCAGGGCGAACATCGATGGCGATCCGGCCCATTGTCCCTGGATATGGGCTACGGTCGCACCGCCATCGACGACGCCGGCATAGCCGAACGTGTCGAGCATGCGGCCAAGATTCTGCGCGGAGAAGTCGATGGAGAAATTCGATATGTCGCTGCCGGGTTTGCCCGTCCAATCGCCGCGCGCGCGCATTTCAACATTCTTCGAATGCGTGCTGACCTGTTCGAAATGCGTGCCATTGGCGATCGGGTAGCTCTCCACCACGGTCGCGCCGAAACGCGAATCGCCGAGGCGAAAATCGCCGATGCGGACATGCAACGGCGGCACATTGGCCGGATTCTCCCCTGCCATCGCGCTGGTTTCTGTGTCGCCCACGTCCGGCCAGTAGATGCGATCGAACTGCGCGGTGACGCCGCGTTGGCGGAAATCGACGAGCGGAATCTCCATGTTGCCGGCGATATTGGCGCCGTCGAATCCGAGGTCGAGTTCGTTCTTCGTCGGCTTCAAGGTGAATTGCGCCGGCCCGAAATCACGATCCCAGGCACGCAGGTCCTGCGCGTGCAAATCCACGCCGGAGACCAAACCCGCGCTGCCGCCGGAATTGGAGACCGCGAAATCCATCCAGCCGGAAAGATCGAGCAGCGGCGCACTGCCGCCGATGTCGAACCCGGATGCCGGCAGGGGCACGGACGCATCGCCGCCAAAGTCGACGTACGCGGCGAACGGTTGTTTCGGTGATTCCAGGCGGCCGCGCATGCGCATGAGTCCGCCCAGTTGCAGGTCGATGCTGCCGCCGACGAACGGCAGGCCGACGGTCAACGTCATCGGCAAGGCGGTGGCGGCCGATTTGGTCAGCGGCGCGGGCAGGTCAATGCCAACCCCATCAAGATCCGATGCGACGGTGATGCGCTGGCCAGGATTCTTCGCATCGTCGTGGTCCGCGGAAAAACCCACGTTCCATGCGGCGGCGCCACTGATGCGATTCGCCCACGGCGCGAGGATTGGCGCATACGCCAGCAGGTCGGACGCCGGAAAATTTCCGCGCAGGTTCGCCTCGACGGCATGCGACTTGTCGGTGGCGAATCCGCCGACCGCAAGCCGGAACGTCGCGGGCTTGCCGTCGCGCGTGACCGGCAATTCGCCCGTATCGAACCCGCTTTGCGAAAACGCAAGCGTACCCGTCGCCTGCTTAAGGCGCAGCGCGTACTGCGCGTCGGTCAGGTCGGCCTGGTTAAGGCTGGCGGTTCCGGCGAGATCGAGCTGTTCGGTCGCGTGAATGGGCAGGTGCAAGTGGAATTTCACCTTGCTCTTGCCGCTGACACTCACGCCCAGCAGGTGTTCGGCGTAGCGCGCACCGATCGGCGTCGCCTTGATGAAGTCGAGCAGGCTCTTGCCGCTGCCCGAGCCTTCGACATCCAGTTCCAGCACCGCCTCGGCAAGATCCGCGATCGTCACGCCGGCACTGTCCACCGAGTTGCCAAGCGCCTGTGCCCCGCTGGAATCGACGCTCAAGCCGTTGTTGACGAAGTCGGCAACGGCACGCACATGTTCGGCGGCAGGCCAGTCGGGAAGATAGACCAGCTTCGCGTCGTCGATTTGCGCGCGCGCCTCGAAGCGACCGGCGAAATTCGTGAACGGCCAATCGGCAAGGTCACCGCGGAACACGGCGCGCCCATCGACGATCTTTCCCGACGCCAGCGCGCGATCCAGCCATTTCACGGCGTCCGGCGGCATGATGTTGATCGGCCAGAACAGTTTCGCAGCCGGTACTTCGCCCTGATCGACCACGGCGTAGACATCCAGCGCCGGACGCGAGCCGTCGTCGTGCAATTGCACGCTGCCGCGTAACTGGCCGCCATAACCGGCGCCTTCGAAATCCAGCGCATCGGTGCCGATGCGCCAGCCGCCATCGCCGTGCC
>JAFEFD010000439.1 GCA_018240765.1 Pseudomonadota bacterium
GAGGATCGCGCGCAGGCGCGGATCGACCTGGCCCGGGCCGGCAAGCGTCCGGACTGGAGCGTGAGCCTGAATTACGGCGAGCGCATCCATCGCGCCGACATGGTCAGCGTGATGGTCGGTTTCAGTCTGCCGCTGTTTCCCGGCAACCGCCAGGATCGCGACATCAGCGCACGCCATGCCGAGCGCGATGCACTGCTGGCCGAACACGATGACGCGCGCCGTGCACAGCGCGCAGAGGTCGCCGGAGCGCTGGCCCGCTGGCAGGGCGAGGGCAAACAGGTACGGCGCTACCGCGACGAATTGCTGCCTCTCGCGGAAGACCGTTCGCGCACCGCGCTGGCCGCGTATCGCGGCGGCGATTCGCTGCAACCCTGGCTCGACGCGCGCCGCGACGAGATCGACACGCGCATCGCTTATGCACAGGCGCTTGCGGCCTGGGGCAAGGCCTGGGCTGAACTCGCCTACCTGATCCCGAATGACGAACCCGCGCGCATCACGTTGCCGGAGGTGTCCCCATGAAACGTCTTGTGCTTGCATCCGTCGCATTGCTTGCGCTGGTCGTGGCCGGCGGCATCGGCTACTTCATCGCGCCGCGTTCGGTGCCATCCGGCGCGCAGTCCGCCGCGTTGCAATCATCCGGCAAGCAGATCCTGTACTGGTATGACCCGATGAAGCCCGAGCAGCATTTCGATCATGCGGGCCTGTCGCCGATGGGCATGCAGATGGTGCCGAAATATGCCGATGGGGGCAGGGATGAAACGCAAGACGTCGTGCGCGTGTCGTCGGCCCAGGTGCAGAACCTCGGCATGCGTACTGCACAGGTCAAGATTGGCCGGTTGTCCGATAGCGTGAACGTTCCCGGCACCGTGGCGTGGGATCCGCAGCTCGCGGTGACGGTCAGCGCGCGCACCAATGTCACGATTGAGAAGCTCTACGTGCGTGCGCCGTTCGCCCCGGTGAAGACTGGCCAGCCGCTGGCGGAAATCCTCGCGCCGCAGTGGAGTGCAGCGGCGGCGGAATACTTCGCATTGGGCGATGCCAAATCCACCGAGGGACGCGCTCTGCAGGCGTCTGCGCGCGCGCGTCTGCGCGCACTCGGCATGGACGATGCGACGATCCGCGGCCTGCGTGCGCGCAGCGGCACGATCACGCTGCGCGCGCCCATCGACGGCGTGGTCGGACAGCTCGACGTCAAGCAAGGCCAGCAAGTCGGCGAAGGCATGCCGATCATGACCATCAACGGTCTCGACAAGGTCTGGGTAGAGGCCGCGATTCCGCAAGCGCAAGCCGGCGGGATTGGCGCGGGCACGCCGATCGCCGCCACGTTCAGCGCACTGCCGGACGAAACCTTCCACGGCGAAGTGGAAGCCCTGTTACCCGAGGTTGATCCGGCGACCCGCACCCGGCGCGCTCGGATCGTGCTCGCCAATCCCCAACACAAGTTCGCGCCCGGCATGTTCGCCGATGTGCACATCGAGACTGCGGCAAATGCCACGCATCCGCTGATCCCTGATGAGGCGATCATCGCTGACGGTGTCGATACTCGCGTGATCGAGGCCTTCGGCGATGGGCAGTTCAAGGCGGTGCGAGTAAAGACTGGCCGCTCGGCCGATGGCATGACGGAAATTCTCGATGGGCTCAGCGGCGGCGAACGCATCGTGACTTCGGGGCAGTTCCTGATCGATTCGGAGGCGAGCTTGTCCGGTGCGCTTGAGCGCCTGAATGCCAAAGCGCCGACTGCTGCCACCGGAGCGCATTGATGATCGCGCGCTTGATCCGCTGGTCCATCGCCAACCGTGGCATGGTGCTGCTGGCGGCGCTCATCCTGGCCATCGTCGGCACGCTCTCGATGCTACGCATTCCGCTCGACGCGCTGCCCGACCTGTCCGATACCCAGGTGATCGTGCGCACCGCCTGGCCGGGGCAGTCGCCGCAACTGGTGGAGGATCAGGTGACCTATCCGCTGGCCACCACGATGATGTCGGTACCGGGGGCGGTCGCGGTGCGCGGATATTCGTTCTTCGGCGATTCCTTCGTATACATCCTGTTCGCCGACGGCACCGATCCGTACTGGGCGCGTTCGCGGGTGCTCGAATACCTGAGCCAGGCGCGCGACAAGTTGCCGGCGAATGTCAGTCCGGCGCTCGGCCCCGATGCGACCGGCGCCGGCTGGATCTACGAATATGCACTGGTCGATCATGGCGGCAAGCACGACCTTGGCCAGTTGACCGCGCTGCAGGACTGGTTCTTGCGCTATCGCCTGAAGACCGTGCCGAACGTGGCGGAAGTCGCCACCGTCGGCGGCATGGTGCAGGCATGGCAAGTCGTGCTCGATCCGCAGGCGCTGGCGGCGCGCGGGCTGACCGTGGCGCAGGTCGAAGGCGCGATCAAGCAGGCCAACGGCGCCAGCGGCGGCTCGGTGATCGAACAGGGCGAAGCCGAGCTGATGGTGTCGAGCGAGGGCTATTTGCAATCGCGCGAGGATTTCGCCCGGATACCAGTGACCACCGGCAACAATGGCACGCCGGTATTGCTGAGCGATGTGGCGACGATCCGGCGCGGCCCGACTTTTCGTCGCGGGATCGCGGAGCTGGATGGGCAAGGCGAGGTGGTCGGCGGCCTCGTGATCCTGCGCTACGGCAAGAACGCACTCGCGACGGTTGCGGCAGTCAAGGCGCGCCTGTCCGAATTGCACAAGAGCCTGCCGCCGGGCGTGCAGATCGTGACCACCTACGACCGCTCGCAATTGATTCATGCTGCGGTCCAGACCCTGGGCCAGCGATTGCTGGAGGAATTCATCATCGTCGCGCTGATGTGCATGTTGTTCCTGTGGCACCTGCGTTCATCGCTGGTCGCGGTGATCACGTTGCCGCTGGGTGTGCTGGCCGCATTCATCGTGATGGATCTGCAGGGCGTTTCCGCCAACCTGATGTCGCTGGGCGGCATCGCGATCGCGATCGGTGCGATGGTGGATGCCGCCGTGGTGATGATCGAGAACACGCACAAACATCTGGAAGCCTGGCGCGAGGCGCATCCAAGTCTGAGTGAACCGGACGGGCGCGAGCGCTGGAAGCTGGTCGGCGATGCCGTCTGCGAAGTCGGTCCGGCGCTGTTCGTGAGTCTGCTGGTGATCACGCTCTCGTTCGTGCCGGTGTTCGCCTTGCAGGCGCAAGAGGGCCGGTTGTTCAAGCCGCTCGCGTTCACCAAGACCTATTCGATGGCCGCCGCCGCCGGGTTGTCGGTCACGTTGATCCCGGTGTTGATGGGTTATCTGGTGCGCGGTCGCATCCGTCCGGAACACGCCAACCCGATCAACCGGCTGGTCAGTGCGATCTATCGCCCGTTGCTGGCCTGGGTGCTGCGCGCTCCGCGTACGGTGCTGATCGTCGCGGCAATCGTGCTGGTATCGGCGCTGCTGCCGCTGTCGCGGCTCGGCAGCGAATTCATGCCGCCGCTTGATGAGGGCACGCTGCTGTACATGCCGACCGCTCTGCCGGGCCTCTCTGCCGGCAAGGCCGCGCAATTGCTGCAACAGACCGACCGCATGCTCAAGACCGTGCCGGAAGTCGCGCACGTATTCGGCGTAGCCGGGCGGGCCGACACCGCGACCGACAACGCACCGATGGAGATGTTCGACACCACGATCTCGTTCAAGCCGAAGAGCGAGTGGCGTCCCGGCATGACCATGGACAAGCTGAAAGTGGAACTCGATCGTGCGGTGCAGGTGCCGGGCCTGACCAACCTGTTCGTGTTTCCGATCCGCAGCCGCACCGAAATGCTGCTCACCGGGGTCAAGACACCGATCGGCATCAAGGTGATGGGTCCAGATCTCGGCGCCTTGCAACACATCGCCCGGCAGATCGAAGCCGTCGCCAGGACCGTCGCGGGCGTCGACTCCGCGATCGCCGAACGCAGCGCCGGCGGGCGCTACGTGCAGGTGCAGGTCCGACGCGATGCCGCCGCGCGCTACGGGCTGAGCCAGCAGGACGTACAGTCGCTGATCGGTACCGTCGTGGGTGGCGAGCCGATCGGCGAAACGGTGCAAGGTCTGGAACGGTTTCCGATCGTGTTGCGCTATCCATCCAGCGCACGCGATTCGCTGGCAGCGTTGCGCGCATTGCCGATTGTCACGCCCGGCGGCGCGCAGGTGACCCTGGGTCAGGTTGCAGATGTAAACGTCACCAACGGGCCGCCGATGATCGCGAGCGAGGATGGCGTGCCGACGACTTATGTCTATGTCGACACCGCCAGCAGCGATCTCGCAGGCGTGGTGGCTGCGCTAAAAGAGGCCGTCGCCCGGCAGGTGCAACTGCCATCCGGATACACGCTGGGTTGGGCCGGACAATTCGAGTATCTGCAACACGCCAAGGCACGTCTGGGACTGGTGGTGCCGGCGACCATCGCGATCGTGTTCCTGCTGATCTACCTGGTGTTCCGCGACGCCGCGCAAGCCGGAATCATCCTGCTGACGGTGCCGCTGGGGCTCGTCGGCGGTCTTTGGTTGACGTGGTTGCTGGGCTACGTGGTGTCGGTCGCCGTGGTAATCGGTTTTATTGCGCTTGCAGGCCTGACCGCGGAGTTCGGTGTGGTGATGGTGCTGTACCTGCGCCACGCCTGGCAGCGCCGGATCGACGCCGGCGAATCGACCCATGCGGCACTGGACGCCGCGATCCGCGAAGGCGCGCTGCTGCGCGTGCGTCCGATCGCGATGACGATAGCGGTGGTCGTCGCGGGCCTGCTGCCCATCATGGTCGGCGACGGTGCCGGTTCGGAACTGGTGCGGCGCATTGCCGCGCCGATGATCGGCGGCATGCTCACCGCTCCGATCCTGTCCATGCTGGTCATTCCAGCGGCGTTCCGGTTACTTGAGCGCCGCCGGATGCTTCTGCGCGCAAAGGCTTGACCCCGGATCGCACTCAATGGTTTAGGATGACTGCCATGAACACGACAACCGCTTCGCACGATTCCTACGACACACACAGCGAGCATGCCGCGCATGTTTGCTGCGCGCATTCGTCTGCGCCGTCCTCACCGGTTTCATCCGGCACGATCTACACCTGCCCGATGCA
>JAFEFD010000043.1 GCA_018240765.1 Pseudomonadota bacterium
CATCCTGATCAACACCTGCTCGATCCGCGAAAAGGCGCAGGAAAAGGTGTTCTCGCAACTCGGTCGCTGGAAGGAACTCAAGCAAGCCAACCCGGCCCTGGTGATCGGCGTCGGCGGATGCGTCGCCAGCCAGGAAGGCGAGGCCATCGTCAAGCGCGCGCCGTATGTGGATCTGGTGTTCGGCCCGCAGACCCTGCACCGCCTTCCGGAGATGATCGAGGCGCGTAAAAGTACACAACGCGCACAAGTGGACATCTCGTTCCCCGAGATCGAAAAGTTCGACCGCCTGCCCGAACCGCGCGCGGAAGGCGTGACCGCCTTCGTGTCGATCATGGAAGGCTGCTCGAAATACTGTTCGTACTGCGTGGTGCCCTACACGCGCGGCGAGGAAATCAGCCGGCCGTTCGACGACGTGATCGCCGAAGTCGCCGCCCTCGCCGAGCAAGGCGTGCGCGAGGTGAACTTGCTTGGCCAGAACGTGAACGCCTATCGCGGGCCGATGCACGACGGCAGCGTCGCGGATCTCGCCGTGCTGATCCACGCGATCGCGCAACTCGACGGCATCGGCCGCATCCGCTTCACGACTTCGCATCCGCTGGAGTTTTCCGACTCGCTGATCGAGGCTTACGCGAACGTACCCAAGCTCGCCAACTACCTGCATCTGCCGGTGCAGGCGGGTTCCGACCGAATCCTGTCGGCGATGAAACGCGGCTACACCACGCTCGAGTTCAAGCAGAAGATCCGCAAACTGCGCAAGGTGCGGCCTGATATCTCGGTGTCCACAGACATTATTGTTGGCTTCCCCGGCGAAACGGACACCGATTTCGAGCAGACCATGAAGCTCGTCGAGGACATCGGCTTCGACCAGAGTTTCAGCTTCGTCTTTTCGCGCCGGCCCGGCACACCCGCCGCGAACCTCGCCGATGACACTTCTGATGCCATCAAGCACGCGCGCCTGGAACGCCTGCAAGCCGCGATCAACGCGAATGCGAAAAGTATTTCCGAAGGCATGATCGGCACGGTGCAGAACGTGCTGGTCGAAGGTCCGTCTAAGAAAAATCCGAAGGAAATGGCCGGTCGCACCGAAAACATGCGCTACGTCAATTTCCCCGGCGACGCACGCCTGATCGGCCAATTCGTCGACGTGCAGATCACGCAGGTCATGTCGAATTCATTGCGCGGCCGCGTGCATTCCGAGCAGCCCGCCGTCGCCAACGCGTGATGAGCGCTGCCCTCGCCCACCGCGACTTCGCGCTGGAACCTGCCGACGGCGAACGTCTCGCCAATCTCGCCGGCCCGCTCGACGAACACCTGCGCCAGATCGAACTGCGCGTCGGCGTGGAGATCGCCAGCCGCGGCAACCTGTTTCGCGTCAGCGGCGCCGCGCCGAAAGTGAAATTGGCCGAGCGTGTGCTGCGCGAACTGTACGACACCACCGAATCCGAAACCCTGAGCGGCGCGCAGATCAATTTGCGCCTGTCCGAATCCGGCATCGATGCGCTGGAAGACAAGGCCGACGACGCGCAGGAGGTGGCGATCAAGGTCAAGCGCGGCACCATCCGCGGCCGCGGCGCGAACCAGCAACGCTACCTGCACGCCGTCGCCACGCATGA
>JAFEFD010000440.1 GCA_018240765.1 Pseudomonadota bacterium
ATCCGGCGTGCCGAAATGTTGTTGCAGCGCGAGGATGTGCGCGAGCTCCTGCATCGGATGCGTGATCGTTTCCATGTTGATGACTGGCACCGTCGCGTATTTCGCGAACGCATGGATCACGCGATCCTCGCGGTCGATGGCCCAATCCTGGAATTTCGGGAATGCACGCACGCCGATCAGGTCGACGTAGCGCGACAGCACGCGCGCGACCTCGACGACATGCTCCTCGGCTTCGCCATCCATGACCGTGCCGACATCGAACTCGATCGGCCATGCGTCCTTGCCCGGTTGCAGCACGATCGCGTGGCCGCCAAGCTGGAATGCACCGAGCTCGAAGCTGGTGCGCGTGCGCATCGACGGATTGAAGAACAGCAGCGCGATCGACTTGCCGGCAAGTTCGCGTCCAGCTTTGTTGCGCTTGAACGCGGCTGCCTGTGCGAGCAACGCGTCGAGTTCGGCGCGGGACCAGTCCTGGCTGGAAAGAAAATGGCGAATCGTCACGATAAAGACTCCAAAAACAAAAAACCCGGCGCAATGGCCGGGTTTTGTCGGAACGAACGAAACAAATGCGCGCGACAGCTACCCGGCCGGAATGATGGACTCCGGTCGGCGCGCGCGCGAGGTCATGCCGGCGGCCATGCGGGCGCTGGTCAGGACAAGGGCGTTGGCGGAAAGATTGGGCATGGCGTGCACGGTAGCACGAACTTCTTTTGCGACGCAACAGAAAAATCGGAGACGTCTGGATGGCTATTCCGACGGAGTCACGCTCACTCGTACGCGCAGGCGGTCACCCGGATCGTACGCAAGCCGCGAGGTATAGACATCGCCGCGATACCGATACTCGACTTCGTAGGCGACCGGCTTGCGCTGGGCAGAGCCGGATGGCGGGCAATGCCGTACCGTCGAGTACTGGACATGCGCGCCGCCTGCTTCCCCGGCCGCAGCGATGTTGTTGCCAGCGACACCGCCGGCAACGGCGCCGGCAACCGTCGCCGCCGCGCGCCCCGATCCCTTGCCGACCTGGTTGCCGAGAATGCCGCCGACCAAGGCGCCGATCGTGGTGAAAATCCCGCGTCGGTTCTGCGCGGTTTCGTCCGCCGGCGCGGACACGGGCACCTGTTCTTCGTAGCACGGCTGCGATGCGGAAGCGGATTCGTCGTTGCCATAGATCGGATCCACACGCAGCACATCGGCCCAACCGAAATGCGAATTCTCTTCCGACGACATGGCCGGTGGCGGTGGCACGGCCGAGAATTCCTGCATTGCGGGGGGCGGTTCCGAATCCTGCGCGCAGGCCGCCGCCGCGAACAGCAGCGCGGCAGCGAATGGAAGGAATCGAACAAGTTTCATGTCACGTCAGCATTGCATTGGCAATCGGGGAAAGATGCGGGCATCCAGCCACGGGTATTTTTGACCGGCTGCGCATATGCCACGCGTTACCGGATGTGCTGAATTTAAGCACTCGCAGGCTGAATGAGACTTAAGGCAAACCCCGTGGCGGCGCGGTTTGCGGCATGCGGTTTCCTGAATGAAGTCGGGGCCTGCGTTACAATTGCCGCATCGCGATAAATGGCCAGCCGATGCAATTGCGCCTGCACAATACCCGTACCCGTCGCGTCGAAGATTTCATACCAACGGATCCGCACCGCGTGACCATGTACCTGTGCGGACCGACCGTCTACAACTACGTGCATATCGGCAACGCCCGCGGGCCCGTCGTGTTCGGCCTGCTCGCGCGCCTGTTGCGCCACGTCTACGGTGCGGCGCACCTCGTCTACGCGCGCAATATCACCGACGTGGACGACAAGATCAACGCCGCCGCGACTGAGTCCGGCGTTCCCATCGATGTCATCACGCAACGTTATGCGGCCGCCTATGATGCGGACATGGCCAGGCTCGGCGTCGACCCGCCCGACCTCGCCCCCCATGCCACGGCGCACATCGAGCCGATCATCGCGATGTGCCAGACCCTGATCGCGCGCGGCCACGCCTACGCCGCCGAGGGACATGTCCTGTTCGACGTGGCTTCGTTCCCGGACTACGGCCGGCTCTCGGGGCGATCCACCGACGAGATGATCGCCGGCGCACGCATCGAGGTCGCACCGTACAAGAAGAATCCCG
>JAFEFD010000441.1 GCA_018240765.1 Pseudomonadota bacterium
ACGAGTTCGTCGTGCACCTGCATGATCATGCGCGCCGCGCCATCGAGCGTCTGCAACCAGGTGTCGACCGCGATCATCGCGCGCTTGATGATGTCGGCTGCCGTGCCCTGCATCGGCGCGTTGATCGCCGCGCGTTCTGCGCCGGCGCGCAGGCCCTGGTTGCGCGAGTGGATTTCGTTCAAGTACAGACGCCGTCCGAACAGGGTTTCCACGAAGCCGTCGCGATGCGCCTGCTCGCGCGTGGCCTGCATGAAAGCCTGAACGCCCGGATAGCGCTCGAAATAGGTCTTGACGTAGGCATTGGCCTCATTTCGGTCGATGCCCAGTTGCCGTGCCAGACCCCACGCGCTCATGCCGTACATCAGGCCGAAGTTGATCGCCTTCGCGGCGCGGCGCTGATTCGCGTCGACCTGTTCCGGAGGTACGCCGAACACTTCCGACGCGGTCGCGCGATGCACGTCCTGACCGCCGTGGAACGCCGCGAGCAGGCCGGTGTCGCCGGAAAGATGCGCCATGATGCGCAACTCGATTTGCGAATAGTCTGCGGCGAGAATCTTGAACCCTGCCGGTGCCACGAACGCCTGGCGGATGCGCCGGCCTTCATCGGTGCGGATCGGGATGTTCTGCAAGTTGGGATCGTTCGACGACAACCGTCCGGTCGCCGCGACCGCCTGGTGGTAGCTCGTGTGCACGCGCCCCGTGCGCGGGTTCACCGCCTCGGGCAGCTTGTCGGTGTAGGTCGAGCGCAGCTTGGCCAGCGTGCGGTAGTCGAGAACCAGGCGCGGCAGTTCGTGTTGATCGGCCAGGCCTTCGAGCGCTTCTTCATTCGTCGAGGGTTGGCCGGTCGGCGTCTTGATCGACACCGGCAGTTTCAGTTCCTCGTAGAGCAGCGCCTGCAATTGTTTCGGCGAATCCATGTTGAAATTGCGCCCGGCGATCGCGAATGCCTGCTGCTGGATTTCCAGCATGCGCTTGCCAAGTTCGTTGCTCTGCTGTTTCAGCCTGGCCGCATCGATCAACACGCCGGTCTGTTCCATGCGCGCAAGCACGGGCACGAGCGGCATCTCGATCTCGGCGAACACTTTTTGCAGCTTCGGCTCGACTTCGAGTTTCGGCCACAACGCCTGATGCAGGCGCAACGTGATGTCGGCGTCCTCGGCGGAATATTCGGCCGCGCGTTGCACGTCCACTTGCGCGAAGGAAATCTGTTTTGCGCCTTTTCCGGCCACGTCTTCGTAGTGGATCGTGTCGACGCCGAGATATTTTTTCGCCAGCGAATCCATGTCGTGACGATTGCCGGAAGAGTTCAGTACGTAGGATTCGAGCATCGAGTCGAAGCGCACGCCGGCCACGGCGATGCCATAGTTCGACAGCACGTTCATGTCGTACTTGGCATGCTGGCCCAACTTGGGCCTTTGCGCATCTTCAAGCAGAGGTTTGAGCGAAGTCAGTACATCGTTGCGACGCAGTTGCATCGGCGCGCCGGGATAGTCGTGCGCGACCGGCACGTAGGCTGCATGCCCGGGTTCGACGGCGAACGATACGCCAACGACTTCCGCGCGCATCGGATCGAGGCTGGTGGTTTCGGTATCGATGCAGATCAATGGCGCAGCACGAAGTTTTTCCAGCCAGGCGTCGAAGCTTTCCTGCGTGAGCACGAGTTCGTAATCCCGACGATGCGGTTGCGTCGACGCGGGTTCGGCGCGCGCAGGCGTGATGGTTTGCGAAGTGGCTTCGGTTTCGGCAGGACCTTCTTTCGCGTCGAGTTCCTTCAACGCCGCCTTGAATTCATAGCGCGAATACAACGCACGCAGTTTTTGCGTATCCGGATCGTGGAATGCCAGCTCGGATGGCTTTACGTCCAGTTCGACGTCGGTCTTGATCGTCGCCAGCAGGCGCGACATTGGCAGTTGCGGCAGTGCGGCGCGCAGGGATTCGCCGATCTTGCCGCTGATCTTGTCCGCGTTCGCGACGATGGCATCGAGCGAGCCGTATTCGCCCAGCCATTTCGCGGCGGTCTTGGGGCCGCATTTGGGTACGCCGGGGATGTTGTCGGCGCTGTCGCCGACCAGGGCGAGGTAATCCACGATCTGATCCGGGCGCACGCCGAACTTGGCGAACACGCCGTTCGCATCCAGCGTCGAATTCGTCATCGTGTTGACGAGCATGATGCGATCATTGACGAGTTGCGCAAGGTCTTTATCGCCCGTGGAGATGACGACGTCGCTGTCTTGCGCCGCAGCTTGCTGCGCCAGCGTGCCGATCACGTCGTCGGCCTCGACACCGGCCACGCGCAGGATCGGGAAACCCAGTGCGGCAACCAGCTCCAGCATCGGTTCGACCTGCGCACGCAGGTCGTCCGGCATCGGTGGGCGATGCGCCTTGTATTGTTCAAAGATCGCGTCGCGGAACGTTGGTCCGGGTGCGTCCGCGACGAAAGCGACCTGCGCGGGCTTTTCCTTCAACGTAGCGCGCAACATGTTGAACACGCCGAACAGCGCGCCGGTCGGCTCGCCCATGCGGTTGGACAGCGGCGGCAGCGCGTGGAAGGCGCGGTACAGATAGCCGGAGCCATCGATCAGGACGAGCTTGGGACGCGACATGGCAGCGCCGGACGTTGCGGGTTTTTCAGCTTGGCCCAGCACGGGGATTTTTGCAACGCAAAACCCTGGCCATGCGTCATAAACAGTGTGTGGCGTGCGTGATATGCTCGCGACAAATCCGGGAGGTGCCGCATGAAATCCCTTCGTTTGCTTGGCCTGATGTTCGTTACCTTGGCGGGAACCGTTTTCGCGCAAGGCAAACCCGCCTCCGATCCGCCGCCGCCGGTGCAGGCACCGCCGTCCATGAATGACCCGGGCGTCAAAGCCGTCGTGCCGGAAAGCACTCCCGCTCCGACGGCAGCGCAGCCCAAACCGGCGGCGAAGGCGCCCGAGCAATCCACCTTGCCACCCGAGGTTCAGGCGGCGGCGAACGTCGCCGAATTGCCGGTCGTGACGGTGCGCCAGAACGGCAACGAAACCGTCGAGGAATACCGCAAGAAGGGCAAGCTGCTGTTCGTGCGCG
>JAFEFD010000442.1 GCA_018240765.1 Pseudomonadota bacterium
ACGAACCATGACCAGACGCCGCACACGATCAAGGCCAGGGACGGCGGCTTCGCCTCGAGCGGCATGGATACCGGCGATACGTACGCGCATACTTTCACCACCGCTGGCGACTACACCTACTTCTGTACCCTGCATCCGTTCATGATTGGAATCGTGCACGTGCGCCAATGAGTACAAGTTCCGCCACCGCGTTCGTCTCCGATCTGGCACAGCGTCACCTCGACGCCGCCTACAACCTCGGCCGCTGGCTGCTCGGCAACGAGCAGGACGCAGCCGATGCGGTGCACGACGCGTTCGTGCGTGCGCTGCGTGCCGCGCATACCTACGCCGGTGGCAACGCACGCGCCTGGTGGCTGGCGATCGTGCGCAATTGCTGTCTGGCCGCCCTCGCCGCGCGCAAGCGCCAGCCGGCGTTGCGCCTGGTCGAAGCGCCTGAGCCGATGGCGGACGACGAAGTGGAAGCGAACGCCGCCGCCGCGCAGGCACGCTCCCAAATGGCCCGGCACCTCAAGGCGCTGCCAGTGGAATTCCGCGAAGCGCTGGTGCTGCGCGAGATCGAGGATCTGTCCTATCGCGAAATCGCCGATGTGCTCGGCGTGCCGATCGGCACGGTGATGTCGCGCCTGTCGCGCGGACGCGCCCTGCTGCAACGTGCCATATCGGATCAGTCCGTATTGGATCAGACCATATCGAGTCAGGCGCTCGCGGAGGCGGCACCGGAGAAAACCCATGGACTGTAAAACCGCTGCCAGCCTGATCGAGGCGTATCTGGACAACGAACTGGATCGCGCCGACGCGCGCGAACTGGAAACGCACCTGGAATCCTGCGCCGCGTGCCGCAGCGCGCTGGAACGGCTCGACGACATGCGCCGCGCGCTGCGCGATAAGGACTTGCATTACCCCGCACCGGCGGCACTGCGCGAACGCATCGCCGTATCGACACGCGCTGCCGGTAGCGCGCGCCGTGCTCCACCACCGTGGCTGCGCTACGCTGCTGTTTGCGTACTGGCGTTCGGCGCCGGTGGTTTGTCACTTCAATTGTGGAATACGACGCACACGACCAACGCGGTTTCGGCGCAACTCGACCGCGACCTGTTCGCCGCGCACTGGCGCGCGCTCGCTGCCAATTCGCCAATGGATGTGATTTCCACCGACCAGCACACGGTCAAACCCTGGTTTGCCGGCAAGGTGCCGGAATCGCCGTTGGTGCGCGATTTCGCCGCACAGGGTTTCCCGCTCGCCGGTGGCCGCATCGATTATGTCGGCGGCACGCGCGTGCCGGTGCTGGTCTACCGCCACGGCCAGCACTGGATCGACGTGTTCGTGTTTGCGTCCGACG
>JAFEFD010000443.1 GCA_018240765.1 Pseudomonadota bacterium
AAACCGACCATCACGCTGACCATGTCGGCGCGATGGATGCGCTCGCCGTAATTCAGGCTCACGCTCCAGTCCGGACGCTTGCCGGCCCGGGCCAGGTCGATCCGCGCCTGCGCGCGATCCTCGCGTGCGCTCCAGCCGAGCAATGGCCCTTGCCGGTCGACGTCGCCCTGCAGCTGCGCCGGCGGCACCGACAGCATCGCGAAATCCGGCGCTTGCGCGAGTTTGCCGTCGGCGCGAGCACCGACCCAGCGCGCGAGTGCGGCGCGTGCCATCGCCATGTCGGCTTCGGCGCCATCGATGCGGTTGTCGAGTTCGACCGCCTCCGCGCGCGCGGCCAGCGCATCCGTGGCACTGCCGGTGCCGCCGGACAATCGCGCCTTGGCGGCCGCCGCCGCGCGTCCGGATTGTGTGCGCAAATCCGCGAGCAAATCGCGTTCGCGCTGCGCGGACCACAACGCCACCCAGGCCTGCGCCGTGGCGCGCTCGGCCGCCAGACGCAAACTGGCTGCGTCGGCATCGGCCACGCGCACGTCTGCGCTGGCAACTGAGCTCTCGGCCCGGCGCTTGGCCCGCGCCGGAATCTCCTGCATCACGCCGAACGTGCGCATGGTCATGTCATCGGCCGCGGCGTTGAAGGCTTGCGCACCGGTGGCGGTGAGATTGTCGATGCCGGCGACGAGCCTGGGATCGGGCAGCCGGCCGGCGCGTGCCGCGTCGTCGCGCGCCGCCTGCGCGCGCAGGATCTGAGCCTGCACCTGCGGCGCCTGCGCGGCGGCCAGCTGCGCTGCCGCTTCCAGACTCAAGGGTACCGGTGCGTTCGCATCGCTCGACGCTCGCGCCTGCACAGGCACAACGCACACAGCGAGCACCAGCAGCGCGCAGCAGTGTCCGCGCCCGCGACTACTCGTGCATATGCGCATGATCCATCTCCATCTTCATGTCCTCGTCCGGCGGCGCCTTGGCGACGATGTCCTTGTATTGCTGCGGCGTCATGCCGGGCAGCTCTTGCAGGAACGCGACCATGCTCCAGATCGTGTCATCGTCGTGACTGCCGCCCCAGGCCGGCATCGCACTCATCTTGATGCCGTGCTTGATCACCCAGAACGCGGCGTGCGGATCGACCCGCGTCTGCCACAACACCGGCGGCTGCGGATACAGACCGGGCCGGATTTCGGAATCGTCCATGCCAGGCGCCAGGTGACAGCCGGTGCACATCGCGGCGTACTGCCCCGCGCCTTTGAGGATCAGTTGCGGATCATCGAGAGCCGGTACCGCGATGTCTTTTGCATGCGCATGAATCGAACGATCGCGCACCGTCTGCATGATGCGCAGCGTCACGTTCCAGTGTGGCGCGTCGGCGCCGATGTTGTACAGGCCGGACCAGGCGAAAACACCCAGCCCCGCACCGATGACGACGAGAACGACGACGATCATGGCAAGGAATTTCATGGCGAGCCCTCCGATCAAAACCAGAAACGCAATCCGGCCACCAGACGCGGATCGAAGGCGGATTCGCCTGCGGCACGCGCAAAATCCGCGCTCCTGCCGAACTTGCGCTCGGCTTCCACGCCAACATACGGCGCGAACTGGCGCGTGAATTCGTAGCGCAGTAGCAAACCAAGCGCGGCGTCGGACAAACCCGCACCGATGTGCCGTTGCGGATCGTCGCTGCCGTAAAAATTGACCTCGACGCGCGGTTGCAGGATCAGGCGCCGGGTCAGCAGCAACTCGTATTCGGAGTCGAAGCGCAATGCGGTGCGCCCCGACTGGCCAACATAGATCGTGGCCTGGACTTCGAACCAATAGGGCGCCAGACCCTGCACGCCGAATGCGGCCCAGGTGCGATCAGAACCTGCGCCGAAATCGTGACGCACGCCAAGTTGCGTATCCCAATACGCAGCAATCGGGTGATCCCACAACGCTTCGGCGCGCAGATCCTGCAGTCGCCCATCACTGTGCTCGCCTTCGGCCTTCAGCCAGAGCTTGTTGGCATCGTTGCCGTACCAGGCTTGCGCATCCAGAGCCGCACCATTGGCATGGCGTGCGTCGAAAACCTCCAGCCGGTCGATCAGCAGCATGCCGAGCGCCTTGTCGTCGGGCATGTCCATGCCGGTCATGTCGCCGTGATCGACGCCATCCGAATAATCCGGACTGCGCGCACCGGCGGGCGCCGTGCCGCCCTGCATCGGCATTCCCATGTCCTGCATGGCATCCTGTGCGTATGCGGGCAATGCAACGAACGCCACGCACAGTCCAACAAGCAGAAATGTCGTTGTTCTCATGACACCACCACTTCCCGCATCATCCCCGCCTCCATGTGGTACAGCAGATGGCAGTGGTAAGCCCAGCGTCCAAGCGCGTCGGCCATCACGCGATACGTCACGCGCTGTGCCGGCTGCACGCTGATGGTGTGTTTGCGCACCTGGACTTGCCCATCCGGCGATTCGAGCTCGCTCCACATGCCGTGCAGATGAATCGGATGCGTCATCATGGTGTCGTTGACCAGGATCAGGCGCACATGCTCGCCGTAGCGCAAATGCACCGGCTTGGCTTGCGAGAATTTCAAGCCGTCGAAACCCCAGAAGAAGCGGTGCATGTTGCCGGTCAGGTGCAATTCGACCTCGCGCGTCACCGGCTGCTGCGAATACAGCGATCCTCCCAGCGTGTGCAGATCGGCATAGGTGAGCACGCGACGGCCGTTGTCGCGCAGGCCGATGCCGGGATCGTCGAGATTGGTGCGCGGCGAATCCACGCGCATGTCCACATTCGGATTGTTGTACTCGCTGCGCGCGTGGTGGACTTTCGGCGTTGTGATCATCGCCATGCCGCTGTAGTCGCCGTGATCCATCCCCGCCATATCGCCCATGTCCATGCCGGGCATGGCATGATCGCCATGTTCCATCGCGCCCATCATGTCGCCCATCGTCAGCATCGGTAGCGGATCGAGCGCCGGGACATCCGCTGGCATGCCCGTACGCGTTGCCAATGTGCCGCGCGCGTAGCCGTCGCGGCTCATCGACTGGGCGAAAATCGTGTAGGCGCGATCTTGCTGCGGTTGCACGATCACATCATAGGTTTC
>JAFEFD010000444.1 GCA_018240765.1 Pseudomonadota bacterium
CCAATCGCACCTTGTGCATCCAGATTCCACGGATGCCATAGGTCCAGATCCGGAAACACACGCGCCAGCCGTGCCGGATCCGCGAGTCCCGCGTACGGATCGGCTTCGGTGTATTTCGCGATCGCACAGGCCTGTTCGATGGTCTTGGCGATGGAGTCGGGCGCCAGATCTGCCGTGCTCGCCGAACCCTTGCGCTGGCCGAAGTACACGGTGACGCCGAACGCGCGGTCGCGGTTGTGCTCGACGGTTTCGACTTCGCCCAGGCGCACATTCACGGACAAGCCGGTGTCGATGCTGGCGCCGACCTCGGCGTCGCTCGCACCCGCGGCGCGGCAGCGGCGGATTACGTCTTGCGCGAGATTCGCCAGACTATCAAGTTGGACGAGCGAATCGTCGGGTTGTGCGATGATGGCGTTCATGCAGTGACTCCGAATCAGAAAAATCGTTCGTGTTGAGCGCAGCTCGCGCAGCGGGCGAAGTCGAAACGCCTGCACTTCGACTTCGCGCCTGCGGCGCTACGCTCAGGGCGAACGGAAAAGGTTTGATGATGCACGATCACGAATCCGAATACGACAATAACGGCTACTCCGGGCCCAGCCGCAGCCAGCGCCGCCGCGAGGCGCTGGACGTGCTCAAACTCGCGCAGGCGCTGGCCGCGTTGTCCGACGCGCAGTTGTCGCGCGTGCCGCTCGACGACGACCTGCGCGCCGAAGTCGTGCGTACGTCCACCGTGAAGCAGCAGATCGCGCGCAAACGCGCCGAACAATTCCTGGCCAAGCAATTGCGCAAGCTCGACGACGGCGAACTCGATCCGCTGCGCGCCGTGCTCGAACACGATCGTGAGCACGCGCGCCGCGAAGCCGCCGCCTTGCACCGCATCGAGACCTGGCGCGAACGCCTGCTCGCCGATGGCGATGCCGCGCTCGACGAGCTGATGCAGCAAACACCATCAGCCGACCGCCAGCGCCTGCGCCAGCTCGCGCGCAAGGCGCGCGCCGAGCGCGAAGCACAAAAACCATTGCATGCTTTCCATGAGTTGTTTCGGGCGCTGCGCGAGTTGCTCTGACCTCCTCTCCCGCTGGCGGGAGAGGCGAACTACGCCGCCGTCCCACCCACCGTCATTCCATCGATCTTCAGCGTTGGCTGGCCCACGCCAACCGGCACGCTCTGGCCATCCTTGCCGCACACGCCGACGCCTTCGTCGAGTTTCAGATCGTTGCCGACCATCGACACACGCGTCAGCACTTCCGGTCCCGAACCGATCAAGGTCGCGCCCTTCACCGGCCGCGTGACTTTGCCGTCTTCGATCAGGTAGGCCTCGCTTGCCGAGAACACGAACTTGCCGTTGGTGATGTCGACCTGGCCGCCGCCGAAGTTGACCGCGTACAGTCCACGTTCGACCGATGCAATGATCTCGCCCGGATCGCTCTTGCCCGGAAGCATGTAAGTGTTGGTCATGCGCGGCATCGGCAGGTGTGCGAACGATTCGCGGCGGCCATTGCCGGTGGAGCGCATGCCCATCAGGCGCGCGTTGAGCTTGTCCTGCATGTAGCCCTTGAGCACGCCGTTTTCGACCAGGGTCGTGCATTCGCCCGGCACACCCTCATCGTCGACGGACAATGAACCGCGCCGGTTCGGCAGCGTGCCATCGTCGACCACGGTACATAGCGGCGACGCAATTTTTTCACCCATGCGTCCGGCGAATGCCGACGTTCCCTTGCGATTGAAATCGCCTTCGAAACCGTGCCCGATCGCCTCGTGCAGCAGTACGCCGGGCCAACCTGGACCGAGCACCACGGGCATGCTACCCGCGGGCGCCGGAATCGAATCGAGGTTCACCAGCGCCGCGCGCACGGCCTCGCGCGCGAACGCATGCGCACGGCCGTTGGCGAGCAATTCCTTGTAGCCGTAGCGTCCGCCGCCGCCGGCATTGCCGGACTCGCGGCGACCGTTGCGCTCGGCGATCACGTTCACGTTCAAACGCACCAGCGGGCGCACGTCGGCGGCCAGCGTACCGTCCGCCGCCGCGACCAGCACCGTATCCAGCGTGGCGGTGAGGCTGACGATCACCTGCGCGATACACGGATCGAGCGAGCGCGCGAATTTGTCCACTTCGCGCAAAAGTACAATTTTATCCTCATTCGCCAGCGACTCGACCGGATCGACCGGCGCGTACAGCGCTTTCGCCTCGCGCGCGGCGAGAGCATGGCCGGCACCGGGGTTCCCGGACCGTGCGATCGCGCGCGCGGACTGCGCCGCGCTGAGCAGTTGCGGCAGCACGATTTCGTCGGAGTACGCGAAGCCGGTCTTTTCGCCACTCATCGCACGCACGCCGACGCCTTGTTCGATCGAATGATTGCCCTCGCGCACGATGCCGTCCTCGAGCACCCATGATTCACTGCGCGAATGCTGGAAATACAGGTCCGCCGCGTCGATGGACGGACCCATCA
>JAFEFD010000445.1 GCA_018240765.1 Pseudomonadota bacterium
AGCGGCGAGCGCCTTGCGCACGCGCTCCTCGGCCAGGCTTTCGCGATAGCCGGATTCGGTCAGCAAGTCATCTTCGACCACGCGCCGCACGCCAGCCGGCTGGTCGGCCAGCGCGCGTTCGTAGAATTCGCTCAAGATCGTGTCGCGCGAACCCGCCAGCAGGTCGGCGGAAATTTCCCGACGCTTCTGGGCCAGTCGAGCCGTGTTGAGTTCGCGGCAGACCAGGCTGAGCAACGATGGCTCGATTTCCGCATTGCCCAGCTCCGAGCCGCCGGCGACGAAACGCACGATGGCTTCGGCGACTTCCTGCGACACCAGTTTGCCGCCGGGTTTCACCACCGCGCTCAAGGCCTGCGTACCGTTCATGCGCGCCAGGCGCATGCGGTTCTGGGTGATCGACGGCATGATGTCCTTGACGCTTTCCAGATGCGCCAGGTAATCCTCGCGCAGCGCGATCAGCACGCGGTAATCGGCGCGTGCGAAATCGAAGTCCGCCGCCGCGTCGTCGTCTTCCTCGATGCGGGCCTCGAGCGCCGCCGGCGGACGGTTCTCGATCAGGTCGGCAAGCTGTTCGAGAAACTGGTGCGCGCGCAGGCGACCGGCGTCATCGGCCTGGCCGAGGGTGAATATTTCCTCGAACTGATCGAAGATCAGCAGCGGCATCAGCGTGTTGCCGTCGCGGTCGCGCAGCAGGTCCTCGCGGTGATGCAGGAATTCCCACAGCGACTCACCCTCGATCGCGCTGCCCGGGCGCGTCCAGTGACCGGCCTCGACGGTGGCGCGCAGGATCGCCTGCTTGATCTGCTCCGATGGCACGGGCGATTCCGGCGCGTAATCCACGCGCACGTACACCGGACAGAATCCTGCATCGCGCAGGCGCGGCACCAGGCCCGCGCGCAACAAGGAAGTCTTGCCCAGGCCCGACTGGCCAAACAGCACGGTCAGCAACTTGCGCTGCACGCGCCGCGCGAGTTCGGCGGCCTCCTCGTCGCGGCCATGGAAGTAGGCGCGGGTTTCCTCGGAATACGAGAACAACCCGAGCCACGGGTTTTCCGGATCGAGTGCCACCATGGTATCGCCGCTGTCGCCGCCGCTCATGCGCTTCTCCCGCTGAACAATTCGCGCAATCGGCGCAGGAATTCCGGCGTTGCCTCGCCTTGCGCAAGGCGCGTCATGTGCACGGCCTTGAATTGCTCCGGCACCAGGGCGGTGGCTTCGGGCGTGTCGTCGATGCACACTGGCAGGATGAAGACCGCGCCTTCGGCGATGCTGCGGCTGCGATCCACGGCGTAGCTCCACTCGCGGCGGAAATAGGCCTCGTGGCGGCGCTGCGTGGTCGCCGAGATCACCGGCACGAAGAAGCTGCAGCGCGCGATGTTCGCGCGGATCTTGCGATCGTAATCGTCGCCGCCTTCGAGGCGATCCAGGTCGAACCAGGTCGTAAGTCCCGCCGCGTCCATGCCCGCCTTCAGCCGCTGCACGGCGGGCAAATCCTCGCGCGCGTAACTGATGAAGATGGCGTTCTCCGGCATCTCGCGCGCCGGCGGCAGGAAGCGCTGCGGTGCGCTGCCGCCATTGGATGCGGCCGATGGACGTTGGCGCGCGCTCCAGCGCGCGTGCAGTTCGGCGACGAAGGCCTCGGCGCCGCCGTACACGCGGGTGCGCACGCTGACCTGCTGCAGGAACGCGACCAGGCGTTCGTCCTTGGAGGTGTGGTCGTCGGCGAATACTTCGGTGAAATCGCGCGGGTCCGACAGGCGCTTGCGCTTGGCCATGCGCAGGAACAACCGCGCCAGCCAGTTGGAGAAATCGCTGCCGATCAGCAGCAGGTGGTTGTGCTCGAGTTCGTGGAAAAGTTTTTCCGGCGTCAGGTGCTCGGACTGCAGCGCGCAGATGAACTCCAGCATGTCCTCGTCGGACAGCACATACGTCGGCGAGGCCGAAAGCCGCCCGAGCAGGTGGTACACCATGGTGCGCCGCGAATCGGCACGTTCGGCGGGCAAGTCGGCAACGCGGTTCGGCGCGTAGGCGACGACTTCGGTGGATGGCTGGCCGCCGAAGCGTTCGAGGTTGAGCGCGTTTTCCAGCAGCGGATCGAACGTGGTGGTGACGAACAAATCGAAATCGGTGATCTGCGCCAGTTGCCGCAGCGCCTGCGGCGGCTCGAACTG
>JAFEFD010000446.1 GCA_018240765.1 Pseudomonadota bacterium
AGCGCATTGCCGCGGCGTGTCACGCTGCCGCAGCCACTGTTGCTGGCATCCAGATGCAGCACGGCAATGCCTTTCTGGTAGGGCGGCGGGGTCGGCGTGGTTTCGAACCCGTCGGCAAAGATACGGTCAGCGCTCTGGTCGCGGTCGAACGTGTGCGCGCTGGCAAAAGCGGTGCAGCCATCATTGTTGCCGTTGGCAAAACCGGGGCTCTGCGTGATCGGCAGATTCACCAGGTCGCTCGTCGGCTGCGGATTCGCACCCGGGCGCACCGGCAGGCCGACGGTATTGCCCGGCGGCGTGCCAGGGCCATTCAGGTTGAACGTGTAACCGAACACCTGGTCGTCGGTTGACGCGGCAGCGGTGGCCACCCAGGGTTCGACATGGCTTACGGTCGAAGCGCCGGGACCATCGTTGCCGGCAGCGGCGACGACGAAGATGCCCGCGTTTTGCGCGCCGAGGAAGGCCATCGAGGTGCTGTCGGTCCACGGCGAGGTGCCGCCGCCGATGGAGAAGGTGAGCACATCGACGATGCCGTCGGCGACCGCCTGATTGGCGGCGGCTGTGGTGGACGTACTCGGACACGAACCCTGGCCCGTGCTGACCACCGTGTAGCACACCGTATATTCGATCAGCGATGCGTGCGGCGCCACACCCTGAATGGTGAAGTTGCCGCCGCTGTAGTCGATTGTTGCGTGGTTACCGCCGGCCGTGCTCGTGGTGTGCGTGCCGTGGCCGTTGACATCGAGTGCGCCCTGCCCGACGTTCCACGAGCCGGGAGCGCCGCACGGATTGCCGGCGCCGTTGCAGACGCTGTAAACGAAATTGTAGAGCCCGATCAGTTTGTCGTTGCAATGGCCTTCATCGAAGCCGCCGGATTGGCACAGTCCCAGATAGTTCCCCGCGCCAAGCGGGTTGACGTGTTGGTAACCATCCAACGGGCCGACCCCTGCAAACGACGGGCTGTCGTAGTTGATGCCGGTATCGATATCGCCGATGACGATACCTTCGCCTTGCGTGGCGAATCCACCGGTGGCGCTGCCGTCCCAGATCTTGTCGGCGCCGATGAAGATCGGACTGCGGTCGGTCATCAACGGCAACATCTTTTCGATATCGACCAGCAGCACGTCATCGCGTGCGGCAATCTCGGCGGCCTCGGCACTGGTGAGCTCGACAACCACGCCGTTGACAGCGTGCTGGAACTGCATGATCGCGCCGAGCGGACGCTTGATCTGTGTGCCCGCGTCGCTGAGGAATTTGTTCTGCCGAGCCTGCAGGTAACTGACGTACTTTGCCGCCTCGGCAGATTTCGTATTCAAGCGGCCATTATTGGCCAACGGAATTTTCGCGTACCCCGATGTCAGGCCGTCGTAGGTCGCAACCGGTTCTTCTTTCAGGATCACCGTATAGCGTGCGCGCTCGCCGTGCTGCATGTTCAAGGCGATGTTCTTGCCGGCCGAACCCTCAGTGACGACGCCAGCACCGATCGCAGGCGCGTTTCGCCACAGCGCGAGCGCCGAGTTCGGCGGATTCGCCTGCGCGCCGGAACACAAGGTGATGGCGATGGCGCCTGCCAGCGTCAACATGCGGTGATTGCGAAACGTCCGATTGACCTTCATGCCTGACTCTCCACA
>JAFEFD010000447.1 GCA_018240765.1 Pseudomonadota bacterium
CACCCTGCCCGAACAAGTGGACGATGTCGCTTTCGACGAGCTCGTCGCCGACATCGCCGCCGACGCCGCGTTCGAAGCGCAGGCGCGGCCGTGCACCTTGCGCATCGCGCAGAGCGCTCCGCTGACCGTGCGCGCGGAAGAAGAACTGCTCGCCAGCGCCGTGGAAAACGTGGTGCGCAACGCCGTGCATTACACCGCACCGCACAGCGAGGTGGACCTGCGCCTGGATCGCGTCGAAGGCCAGGCGCGCCTGCGCGTGCGCGACATGGGCCCGGGCGTCCCGGCTACCGATTGCGCGCGCATTTTCGAACCGTACTTTCGCACCGACGCCGCGCGCCAGCGCAAGAGCGGTGGCAGCGGCCTGGGGCTGGCCATCGCCAAGCGTGCGATAGAGCGCCAGGGCGGACGCATCCGCGCCGTCAACGCCGACGGCGGTGGACTGGAGATCGAGATCCGCTTGCCGCTGGCCTAGTCGACGGTTTTCAGCTCGACATTGTCCATCCAGCCTTCGCCGGCATCGAGCAAGGTCACACCGACGGTCAAGCGAGTCGCCTGTTGCGGGACCAGCAACCGCACCGAGTCGTGTTTCCAGCCGGAATCGCCGGTCAATCCGCTCGAATATTTGAAGGCACCTTTCATTTCCGCATTGATGAACAACTTCCATCCCTGCGGTCCGACGCCGCGGCTCTTGAGCATGGCCGACAATTCGATGTTCTTGCCCGCGAAGGCCTTGACGTCAAGCTGCTGCTGCAACGTGCCGTACTCTTCCGGCCGGGTCCGCAGCATGTGGAAACTGCCATGGCCGGCGTACGCTCCCTCGGCGACGATGTCCATGGCGTACGCAGGCAGGCCAGCGTGCTGGATCTGGATCCAGCCCGGAATGCTGCCGTCAGCAGCAGTCTGCTCGAAGTCCGGATTCGCCAGCGCGCTGCCGGGCATGTCTGCGCGTGGCGTGGAAGAAACCGCCGGATTGATCGCCGATTTTTGTGCCGGCAGGCTGTTGTTTCCGCAACCCGTCAACAAGCCAGCGACCAGCAACCATGGATATTTCATGCGTTACCCCATCCATCGAAAACGGCCATGATACCCGCTGTCCGTCGCTCGCAATGAATTCTGGCAGAATGCCGCAATGGAACGCCTCACCGCCCGCGAACTGTTCGACAAGGTCAGCCAACGCCTGAGCCTGCGCTGGGTCGCCGGCCAGCGCGGCGAACATCGCGCCATCGTGCCGGCGGAAAAGCAGCCGCGCCGGCCATCGCTCGCCGGATACCTCAACATCATCTATCCGAACAAGATCCAGATCGTCGGTTCCGAGGAACTGGCTTGGCTCGACAGCCTCGACTCGCGCCAGCGCTGGGAGATGGTCGAGAAGATCATGGGCTTCACGCCGACCGCGGTGATCGTGACCAAGGATCAGGCCGTGCCCGCCGACCTGCGCGACGCCGCCAACGAATCCGGCACGCCGGTGTGGACGAGCAGCCAGCGCGGCCACGAACTGCTCACTTACCTGCAATACCACCTCGCGCGCATGCTCGCGCGGCGCGTAACCCTGCACGGCGTGCTGATGGAGGTGTATTCCATCGGCGTGCTGATCACCGGCGAATCCGGTTCGGGCAAGAGCGAACTGGCGCTGGAACTGATCACGCGCGGCCATCGACTCGTTGCCGACGACGCGCCGGAATTCATCCAGATCGCGCCGGACGTGATCGACGGCAACTGTCCGGAAATGCTCCAGGACCTGCTCGAAGTGCGCGGCCTGGGCATCCTCAACGTGCGCGAGATGTTCGGCCAGACGGCCGTAAAGCAGTCCAAATACCTGCGTCTCGTCGTGCACCTGGACCTGCTCCCGCGCGAACAGCCGATCGAGCAGAGTGGACTCGAACGCATCTACGGCGCCAACAGCTGGCGCGAAATCCTCGACACCAAGATCCCGCAAACCACCATTCCCGTCGCCCCCGGCCGCAACCTCGCCGTACTCGTCGAGGCCGCCGTGCGCAATCATGTCCTGAAAACCAAAGGCATCGATCCCGCGCAAACCTTCCTCGACCGCCAGGCGCACCAGATGCAGCGGCAGGCGCCGTGGTGAGGGGAAGTCCCGATTGAGACTCTAGCAATTAAATTTGCCAGAAAGATCGGTAGGAAAATGTCGAAAGTTTTCGCAGACCTTCAGAAAACCGTGAACCAGCCCAGACCTCCCGCATGGCCTCCAGCCCGGACAACCCGACCACCCCACCCGCCACCCGCCTGATCATCGTCAGCGGCATGTCGGGTTCGGGCAAGACCATTGCCCTGCGGGCGCTGGAAGACCTCGACTATTACTGCGTGGACAACCTGCCCGGTGCGCTGTTGCCGGCGTTCGTGGACGAGGCCACGCGCACCGGCGTGCATCCACGCCTCGCGGTCGGCATCGATGTGCGCAACCGGCCGCAGGATCTGAACCAGTTGCCGGCGATCCTGGCCGGACTCGCGCAGCGCGGCATCGAATTCCGGCTGATCTTTCTCGACGCGCGCGACGAGGTTCTGCTCAAGCGTTATTCGGATACGCGCCGGCGCCATCCGCTGACCGGCGAAGGCGTCTCGCTCGGCGACGCGATCGCGCGCGAGCGCAAGCTGCTCAAGCCGGTGATCGCCATCGCCGAACGCGTGGTCGATTCCAGCGAGATGAACGTGCACCAGTTGCGCCGCCTGATCGCGACGGAACTGGGCATGGTCGGCGGGCCGCTGTCGCTGCTGTTCGAATCCTTCGCCTACAAGCGCGGCGTTCCGGCGGACGCGGACTTCGTGTTCGACGCGCGCTGCCTGCCGAATCCGCACTGGGAAGCGTCGCTGCGGCCGCTGACGGGTCGCGACGCGGCGGTGCGCGCCTGGTTCGAGGGCAAGCCCGATGTTGGTGCGTATCTCGTGCAGGTGCGCGATTTCCTCGATGTCTGGCTGCCGCGCTTCGAATCGGAAAACCGTTCCTACGTCACCATCTGCATCGGCTGCACCGGCGGACGCCACCGCTCGGTGTACCTGGCCGAGCTGCTCGCCGCGCATTTCCGTGCCGCGCGTGAGCAGGTTCTGACCTTTCATCGGGAGCTGGAATGAGCGTCGGTATACTTTTGCTCACGCACGAGGCGATGGGCGATGCGTTGATTGCCACGGCGCGCCACATTCTCGGCCGCGTGCCACTGGCGCTGGAAGCGCAGGCGATTCCACCCGGCAGCGACGTGGATGCGGCGCTGCGCGATGCCGCGGCGCGCGCGCGCCGCCTCGATGCCGGCGACGGCGTGCTGGTACTCACCGATGTCTACGGCGCGACGCCGAGCAATATCGCGCAGAAGCTGCCGGAGCTTGGACTCGACGTGCGCCGCGTCTCCGGCCTGAACCTGCCGATGCTGCTGCGCACGCTCAATTATCCGGAACAGACATTGGCGGAGCTGGCACAGACTGCGGCGAACGGCGGCCGCGCAGGAATCGTCGAGCATGGTTGAACAGGAAGTCACCATCACGAACAGACTCGGCCTGCACGCGCGCGCCTCGGCCAAGCTCGTGCAGTTGCTGCAAGGCTTCAAGTCGAATGCGTGGCTCATCCACCGCGGTCGCGAAATCAATGCGAAAAGCATCATGGGCGTGATGATGCTCGCCGCCGGCGTGGGCCAGACGATCACGTTGCGCACCGACGGGCCGGACGAAACCGCCGCACTGGATGCGATGGCCGACCTGTTCGCGCGCAAGTTCGACGAGGGCGCATGAGTTCACGTTTCGTCATCGCCGGAACCGGCGCCGCACGTGGCATGGCGCTGGGCCGCGCGCGCCTGTTGCGGCCAAGCCAGATCCGCCTCGACGAACGCCCACTCGCCGAAAACGAAGTCGAACCCGAAGTCGAGCGCCTGCGCGCGGCCCTGCTGCACGCACGTGAAGAACTCAAGGTGCTGCGCGACAAATTGCACGGCGCGCTGGCGCGCGAGGTTGGCGAGTTCATCGACGCGCACAGTCTCATCCTCGACGATCCGGAATTGACCGAAGGACTCTACACCCTGATCCGCAAGGGTCGTTACCGCGCAGGCGTCGCACTGAAGATGCAGCGTGATCGCCTCGCTGCCGCATTCGATGCGATTGACGATCCGTACTTCCGCAGCCGCCGCGAGGACATCGACCACGTCATCGGACGCGTGCAGACCGTACTCCATCGTGACACCACGCCGGCGGAACGCCAGATTGCTTCGCGCGTCGGCACCATCCTCGTCGGCGACGCGATCGCGCCGGCGGAAGTCGCGCATCTGACCGAAGCCGGCGTCCTCGGCCTCGTCGTCACCGGCGGCAGCGCGCTGTCGCACAGCGCGATCCTCGCGCGCAGCCTGCGCCTGCCCATGATCGTCGGCGCGCGCGAAGCGCTCGAGCGCCTCACCGACGACGACCTGCTCCTGATCGACGGCGGCTCCGGTGAAATCGTGGCACACCCGACCGCGCAGGACCTGATCCGCTACCGCCAGTTCCAGCGCGAGCTGGCGCGCAGCTTCGATCAGCTCGCACGCTTCAAGCATGCGCCATCGCTCACCGCCGACGGTATACATATCCACTTGTTTGCAAATGCGGAAATGCCCGCCGACCTCGCCCAAGCGCGCGCCTGCGGCGCCGAAGGCGTGGGCCTGTATCGCACCGAGTTCCTGTTCCTGCAACGTCGTGAGCTGCCCGACGAGGAAGAACAATTCACGGCCTACCGCAACGTCGTGCTTGCCATGGCCGGAGCGCCGGTGACGATCCGCACCCTCGACCTCGGCGCGGACAAGGCCGACGCTACAGGCCTCGCACTCGCGGCCGAACCCAATCCCGCGCTCGGCGTGCGCGGCGTGCGTCTCGCGTTGCGCTGGCCAGCCGTGTTCGCGACGCAATTGCGCGCGATCCTGCGCGCCTCGGCGTTCGGACCAGTGCGCGTCCTGGTGCCGATGGTCACCAACGCGGGCGAGATCGGCGAAGTGCGCGTATTGATCGAGTCTTGCGCACGCGAGCTGCGCAGCAGCGGCTACGAAATCGCCGATCACTACGAACTCGGCGCGATGATCGAGGTGCCGGCCGCGGCGATCGCGTTGCCCACAATAATCCGGCATGTGGATTTCATCGCCATCGGCACGAACGATTTGACCCAGTACTTGCTCGCCGTGGATCGCAACAACGACGCCCTCGGCGAGCTCTACGATCCGCTGCATCCGGCCGTGCTCAAACTGCTCGCGCAGATCATCGCCACG
>JAFEFD010000448.1 GCA_018240765.1 Pseudomonadota bacterium
ACGAATCCAGGTCGCTGCGCAGCAGCAGTTCGGTCATGCCGAGCACGCCGGTCATCGGCGTGCGGATCTCGTGACCCATGGTCGCCAGGAAATTCGACTTGGCCGCGCTTTCCTGCTCGGCGAACGCGCGTTGCTGCTTGGCCAGTTCCCACGCGTGGCGGCGTTTCAGGCGCCGGCGATACGCACGCATGCCGGCCAGCAGCGCCAGCACACCTGCCATTGCGTACAACGCGAATGCCCACGGCCGCGCCCACGGCGGCGCGGCGACGTGAATCGCCAGCGGTGCCGCCGCTTCGCTCCACGCACCCGCGGCGTTCGCGCCTCGCACACGCAAGGCATAGTCGCCGGCCGGCAGTTGCGCGTATTCGCGTTCGCCATGCGCGTTGCCCGCGATCCAGTCGGCATCGAAACCGTCCAGTTTCCATTGGTAACGATGCGCGGCCGAATTGGCGAACGCCAGGATCCGCGCGGTGATGCGCAAGTCGCGGTCATTCCAGTCCATGTCGATTGCACCCGCTGGAACCGCCACGTCGCGATCGCGACCATCGCGCCGCACGACGATTCGATCCAGGCGCGGCGGGGGCGATGCGGAATTTTCCACGATGTGTTCCGGATCGAACCCGATGATGCCGGACAAGGTTCCGCCGAAGATCGTGCCGTTACGGCGCTTGAGCAGCGGCGCGCGATTGAATTCGGCACTGGCAAGGCCATCGCCATCGCCGAATCGACGAACCTCGCGCATTGCCGGGTCATGACGCCACAAGCCGCGTGCGCTTGCGACCCAGACGCGGCCACGCGCATCCACTTGCATGCCGCCGGCAGTCAGACGCGGCCAGCCACCCGCCGCGTCGGTGCGACCCAGCGTCACCAATGCCCCATGCGCGTAACCGTAATGTGTCAATGCGCCGATCGAATGCAGCCACAGCGTGCCGTCATTGGCGAACGCAATGGCAAGGACCCGCTGCGCGGGCGCGCCCGCGAGCGCCTCAAAGCGATGCGATTGCGGGTCCAGCCGATCCACGCCGGCAGCATGGGCAACCAGCAAGGCGCCGTCGGGAGCAAACGCCATCTGTCCGATGTCGGCGCTGCGCAGGCCGTCGGCATCGTCGAAACGCGTCAGCGCGAGCGTGGCCGGATCGATGCGCGCGAGGCCGTTGCCGTTGCTGTTCGCCCAGACCGCACCATCGGCCGCTTCGATGAGCAGGTCGACGATGCCCGGCGCAAGCGCGTCTCGGCGCCTGGCATCGACCACGAGATCGGTGAATTTGCCGCTGGCGCGATCGTACGCGCGCAAGCCATGCGCATGCCCGACCCAGATCCTGCCGTCGCGGCCGGCCAGCACCGACCACAGCGCCGATTCCGGCGCGCCCCAGTGCGGGGCAAAGCGCTGGGCCCTTCCGATAGCCGGGTCGAGACGGTCGATGCCGCCATCCAGGTTCACCGACCACACGCCGCCATCCGCGTCCGTCGCCAGTCCCTGCACGCGATTGGCGCTAAGGCTCGCCGGATCGCGCGGATCGTTCCGATACAGGGCGAAACGTTGCCATTCATGCGGCAAATAGGCGATGCCGCCGGCGGTGGTCGCGAACCACAGTCCGCCTTCGCGGTCGCGCAGCGCATCGAACACCTTCTTGCCCGGCAGGCTGCCGGCGACAGACGCATTTTCGGAATGGATGTCCAGATGTCCATTCGCCGAGCGCTGCGCCAGCCCTTCGCGCGTGCCGATCCACAGCGAACCCGCGGCATCGGAAGCCAGCGCATACACCACCTTGTCCGGAAGCCGCACATCCTCGAGCATGCGCGCCCGGAGGTCGGCGCCAATACGCACGACTCCGCGGCGCGTGCCCGCCAGCATGCCGTCCGCGGATTCGAGGAAGACCGCTGCATTGATCGCGCCCGTGCCCGGAACGGCGGACAGATCCACGTGCCGGAATCGTCCGTCGGCGCCGTGCACGTCGATGCCGGCGTCGGTGCCGATCCACAGGCTTCCATTCGCGTCGCCACGCAATGCCAGCACATTGTCGGAAACCAGGCTGCCGGCATCGCCATCGGCATGGCGAAAGTGTACGAATGTACTTGTGGATTCGTCGAACCGGTCCAGGCCCATCGCATAGCCGCCGGCCCAGATCGCGCCACCGGCGTCCTGCGCGATCGCCCAGACATCGTTGCCGGCGAGGCTGCGCGCATCGTTTTGCGCGTTGTGGAAATGCCGGAATCCGCTGCGCCGCGCATCCAGCATGTTCAACCCCGCGTCTTCGCCACCGCACCAGATACGGTTGTCGCGATCGACGAACAGCGCGGTGACGTCGGCGCCGGACAGACTCGTCGCGTCGTCTGGATCATTGCGAAACACGCGAAAGTCCACGCCATCGTAGCGCGCCAG
>JAFEFD010000449.1 GCA_018240765.1 Pseudomonadota bacterium
AGAAACCGTCCGAACAGATCGTGGTTCCATCCGAACGCACCACGTCGCCGCCGCCCGGCACGTCGAACAGTACGCGCGTGTACGGCGTGGCCGAGGAACAGTTCGCCAGTCCGGTGCCGGGGACGCAGGTGGTGCTGGAGCGATCCCAGTCCGCCGCGCTGATGCGGTTCTGCTTGTAATGGCTGATGTCGACGAAGAAGCTGTAGCGATCGCCCTTGCCGCCGAAGGAAATATCGCCGTTCGCGGTCTTGCCGTCGCCGACCGAGTAATCTCCGTAGTAGACGTGCAACGCGCCGCCGTCCTGGCCCTTCTTGGTGATGATGTTGATCACGCCGGCGATCGCGTCCGAACCGTACAGAGCCGAAGCGCCGTCGGTGAGGATCTCGATGCGGTCGACGATACCGGCCGGTATCGTGTTCAGGTCCACCGCGGCGGACACGCCCGAGGCCGAAGACTCATTCACCCAGCGCAATCCGTCAACGAGGATCAAGGTGCGCTTGGCATTGAGGTTACGCAGGGAAATCGTGGTCGAACCCGAACCCACGCCCGAGCCGTCCGGCGCGAAACCGAAGTTGCCGGCGGAATTGAATTTGGTGTTCAGCGCCGAACCGCTCACGGACAGCTGCTGGATCACGTCGCCGATCGAGGCGAGGCCGGTTTGCGCAATGTCCTTCGCCGAGATCGTGACGACCGGCGTCTGGTCGGCGATTTCGGCCTTCTTGATGCGCGAACCGGTGACTTCGATGGCTTCGAGTTTCTGCGCATCGTTGCCGGGCTTGTTTTGTGCCAGGACCGGCGTGGCGACCATGCCGAGCATCAAACCGCCCAGGGCGGCGGAAATGCCGACTGCAAGCAGGCGCGGGTTGTAGCGTGTCATAGGTATCTCCCAAGGTGAATGATCGAGTGAAAACCAGATGCAAACCGGCCCTCGGCAACTTCGGGGCCGTATTGTAAAATTTTTGTAATGCAATGATGATCATGGCACAGCACAAACGCTTTGGCTAGCGTGCCGGATGGCACGGCTGTGCAAGTCGTGTTCGGCTAAACTCCGCCAAGGATCGCGGATTCCAAAAACATGTTTAGCCGTCCATACTTGCAACCGATTTCGCTGTTTTGCGCACTGGCCTCGCTGCTTGCCCCGTCGGCAACCCGGGCCGACGATCTGAGCGCGCAACGCGCACGTTTTCCCCTGGCCTGGGAGGCCGCGCAGCATGGTCCGGACGGGGCCTGGCGCAAGCTCGCCTCGGGGCTGGAAAGCTATCCGCTGTTTCCCTACCTGGAACTGGCCTCGCTGCAGCGACGCATCCAGGACGTGCAGGATCCGGAAGCGAGAAAATTCCTCGCCGCCTGGCCGGATTCGCTGCCGGCGAAATTGTGGCGCGATGCCTACCTGGCCGAACTCGCGCGGCGCGAAGACTGGAAGAACTTTCTGGATTTGTATACCGCGGACGGCGCCAGTCTCGCGCAGCAGTGCAATGCCCTGCACGCACGCATCGCGCTGGGAAAGAAACTGGATTTCCACAACGATGTCGAAGCATTGTGGCTGTCTGCAAAGCCGCTGCCGGACGC